>JAESTY010000325.1 GCA_016763355.1 Immundisolibacteraceae bacterium | reverse complement strand
TCTTCCTGCTCTTCCTGCTCTTCCTGCTCTTCCTGCTCTTCCTGCTCTTCCTGCTCTTCCTGCTCTTCCTGCTCTTCCTGCTCTTCCTGCTCTTCCTGCAAGAAGGATATTTCAGTCGACTCAAAAACCTCAGTTACGTCAATAAATTCGTCCGGCTGTTCCTGCTCTGCTAAACCCGCAAATGAATCCAGATCTATATTCCCATCAACAGCATCTATAGCGATTACGTCATTGTCTACTAGCGTGGATGCGTCAGCAGTCTGGGACTCTGTAACCGCCGGCTCGGCATCGAATGGACTCTCATCCTGCTGGGTTACTAGCTCCGATGACTGGTCGACTGAATCAGATTCATCCGCTACCTGAGGCAGCTCTGATAGCCCGTGATCCAAGGCTACAATCACGGTTTCACAAACACCGCAGCGCACCTTGCCATGGCCAGGAAGCGTGACCGGCGCTGCAAAGACTGTCGAGCAATCGGGACAGCAGATATAAGGCAACTGAGGACTATTCATCGCGCCGGACTCCCACGACTCGGATCCAGCCATCAACTTCGCTCACATCACTCATCTCAAACCAGGGTCGATAAATTTCGATAATCGCATCCGCCTGTAGAATCAACAGCCCGGATAATACCAAATCGCCGCCAGCAACCAGCATCTGAGCAAAATCCTCCGCCAATTCTGTCAAAGGTTGATAGAGGATATTGGCGATCAACAAATTAACCCCTCCAAATTCTGACGGCGTGTTCTCGTCCACACCACAGGTGGTCATTCTTGTTGACACAAGATTGAGCTCGGCATTATTCCGTGTAGCTGTTAACGCCTGCGGGTCGATATCGACCCCGAGCACCTGATCTGCCCCAAGACATAGCGCCGCAACTCCCAACACCCCGGAGCCACAACCATAATCGATAACTTTTTGACCTTTTGGCGGATGTTCGGCCAACCAGTCGAGGCACAAACTGGTGGTTGCATGATTACCGGTACCAAATGCCAACCCTGGATCAAGTAGTAACCGATGACCAGGCCGCTCCTGCTGATCCCAACTGGGAACCACCCAGAGCTGCTTGTCCTCAGCACAGTTGCCAAAACTTCTCGGTTGCCAGTATTTTAACCAGGTGCGACTCCACTCCTGTTCTTCCAGCAGCTGATGATCAACGTCTCCAATCAAAGCCAGCAGTTGCTGAACCGGCTGCAGGTTGTGGTCACGATTAAACAAGGCAATCAAACTGAGCTGTTCCCAGAGCGGCATTTCTCCGGGTAGCGGCTCAAACAGCGGATCATCGGAGGGCCCCTCTAACGTAATCGCGCTGGCACCCGCTGTGGTTAGCAATTCACTAACCGCCTCCTGCTGTGCTGCCAGCAAGGTCACTCGCAACAGTTGCCAGCCACTATTTGTGTTAACGGGGCTCACACCAGTTTCCCAGGGCTTCGCCCATTTTTACACCTGTATTACTGACCAGGTTATCCCGCCATTTAATCGAACCCCTCGAGCCAAGCACGATGACCGTACTACCCATATTAAAACGACCCATTTCGGCGCCGCGATCCAACTCAACAGACCGTGGGCCGATAACCGGATAATCCACCTGCCAGAGCGGTGAACGCTCGCCATGGGGGTTGACCACACCGTGCCAGGTAGTTTCTATCGAGGAGACAAAAATAGCGCCGACCAGAATCATAGCCACCGGCCCAGCTGCGGTGTCAAACAGCGCAACTACCCGTTCGTTACGGGCATAAAGGGACGGCACCGCGCGAGCCGTGGCCGCCTGGACGCTAAACAACCGGCCCGGCACATGAATCATCTGCTGCAACTGCCCGGCGATCGGCATATGCACCCGGTGATAATCTTTTGGCGACAGATAAACCGTACAGAACTCTCCCTGCTGAAATAGATCGGCTAACGAACTATCACCGGCCAACAGGTCAATTAGCGAAAAATCCTGACCTTTGGCCTGCACCAGGCGGCCATCGGTGATGGTTCCAAATTCACTGACTACTCCATCCGCTGGCGCCAGCAATGCCTGCTCATCCTCGGCCAATGGCCGCGCCCCAGCGCGCAAATTTCGGACAAAAAAACTGTTTAAATTAGGGTAGCTATTCAGGTCCGTAGAGGCAGCCTCCGCCAGGTCAACCTTAAACTGGCGGATCACCCAGCGGATCAGCCATGTTTTCAGCCAGGGCCGACGGCTACGAACCACCGACCACCATATCCGACTCAGCAAATGGTGGGGGAGGCAGGTAAAAAATAGAACGATTAGATGGTCTTTCAAAATAATTAGGTCAGTTCGATTTTTAAGTATTTGAAGAAGGCAAAACTCTAAACAACTAGCTCGCCAAGTGCCTAAATAATAACAGTCCGCCAACTGCATTTCTGGCCACAGTTCCGATTCAGGCAATCATTTAACAAATATTCTTCAATCTGCGACCTTGGTAGAATTGCTCTATAAAAGGATTTATTAGAACTTATTTTAAAATTAAGTGCGGAATCGGTAATATCGAACAAACCCCTTTAGCTATGCCAGTGTTCGCCGCTGCCAGCTCTAACCAACAACTAAAAGTCTTTTTTAATGCCTCAGCCCCCCCTTCGTATTGCTACCCGTGAAAGTGCTTTAGCCCTATGGCAGGCACGATTTATTCAGACGTCGCTTTTACAGATTGGCGTTAAAAGCGAACTCCTACCCATGACCACACGGGGAGATCAAATCCTCGACCGACCATTGCAACAGGTTGGCGGCAAAGGGCTATTTATAAAAGAACTGGAAGTCGCTCTGCTTAATGGCGAAGCCGATCTGGCAGCTCACTCGTTAAAAGACCTGCCAGCGACACTGGCCGATGAGTTTGAGTTGAGTACGGTTTGCGCTGCGGCTGATCCGCGCGACGCCCTGGTCAGCAACCAGTTTGCCAGCATCGTAGAGCTACCTGACGGCGCCCGCGTTGGCACATCAAGCCTACGCCGACAATGTCAGCTGCTGGCATTAAGACCGGACCTGAAAATTGAACCCCTGCGTGGCAATGTCAACACCCGACTCAGCAAACTCGATCGCGGCGACTTTGACGCCATCATCCTCGCCTGTGCTGGCCTTGATCGACTCGAGTTCTCGGACCGAATTCGTCAACGTATCGACATCGACATATTACTGCCTGCGGTTACCCAGGGAGTGGTCGGCATTGAAATACGCGCCGGCGATGAACAAACTCGGGAATTACTGGCCCCTCTGCACCATCAAATCACCGCACGACGGGTTGCCGCCGAACGCGCTGTTAATGCCCGCCTCGGCGGTAGCTGCCAAACCCCTATCGCCATCCATGCCATAGAAGTTGACAGGCTGATGACTATTCGGGCCCTGGTCGGTAGCAATGACGGCACTATTCAGCTCAGAGCAGAACTCACCGGTGATCCTGAAAACGGTATTGCTATGGGCAATAAAGTTGCTGACCAGCTCCTTGATCAGGGAGCAGATAAACTCCTGGCAGCCGATGACTAGGCAAGCGCTAAGAGTATTGGTGACCCGCCCGGTTCACCAGA
>JAESTY010000324.1 GCA_016763355.1 Immundisolibacteraceae bacterium | reverse complement strand
GCAATGATGATCGGCACCAGATAGTAAGAGACGAACGGGTTGGTGGCGCCACGGCTAAAATAAAGCAGTAGTGAGAGCGCAAGGATGTCTAACAGCAGCTGGCCACAGAACTCAGGGTCGGAAATAGAGTCGCCATGTTCGACCCGCCAGTGGATAAAGCCGTTGGCCGTTGCGAACAGAATAATGATGGCCGCCAGCGGCATCACTGGCAGTTCCAGAGGAATGATCCAGGTAAATATCAGTAGCGCGGTGATCTGGCCGGCCAGGGCAATGTAACGAATGGCTACCAGCCGGCGCAGGTTCTGCTGTGCCGCTGAAATCGAGTTAGAGGGCAGGTTCATCAGTAGGTAGGAGCCGGTAGTGTCGCTGAGCCGAGCCGAGTCATAGCCAGACCAGAGTCAAAGCGATCAATACCTGAGGCTCATGTCCGTCGGCTTCAGGTCATAAGGTTCGCTGATTTTAAAACGTTTTGGTGGCGGGCGGATTATCGGCTCCAGTCCGACCGGTTTTGAGGATAGGGTCAGGGTTAGTAAACACCTGGTTTTTTTCAGTGAGGAGCCTGATAGTTCTCTAATAGGCAGTCATCAGTAACCCTTCTGCCAACCAAAGTTAACACTCCATTCGGTTTCTAACTGGGGGCCATCGAGATGTTCGATGAGCGGCGTAGAGAATTCAAACGCTAGCCGGTGGCCCTTTACCGCAGCCGATTGAACTGAATAATTGGCCCCCAGAGCCAGATTGAGCCGACGTCCGCTGCGCAAATTGGGTTGGGCGGTGGGGACACTGGCAAAAGGGCCCATGCCCATCGGTGACAGGGTTTGGGAAATTTTTGAGTCGGCGCCGTGAATATCTCCCCAGGCCTGGGCGGAAACTCGGGCAGAGATGCTGGTGGACCGGTTAAGCAATTTCGCCGCCCAGATTGAAGTGTCGAGCCGGTTGCCTAACCGGTAACCCTGATCATTACCGGTACGAATGGTGGCAATCGCTTGTATGCCGTAAGAGTAGTTTGGCTGGCTAACCAGGTAGGTCAGGCCAGGCATCAGGTCATAGGTGCCAGAGCCGAGTTGCATCGGGTAGGGCAGCCGGGTTTTACCGGCGGGGGTGACTCCCTGTTCGGTGTTGGAGCCGGTAGGCAGGCTGATGCCGAAGTTGAGCAGCAGCTTACTATGATGGGTTTTTTTCAGGGTGGTGATGGTTGAAAGCTTAATATCGCCAAAGCCGCTGGAACGGGTGGTGAATTTAGCGTCACTGCGGGTGACGTGATCCATTTCTAGGTCGAGATAGGCAGCAATCACTATCAGAGTCAGCTTGTCGCTGGGTGCATACATGGCCCCGAACATCTGCATATTCATGGTCATGCGGGTGGGCGCGACCACAAAATCAGCAAGCACTTCGGCAGTGTTCAGATTGCCGCTACCGTCTCGATTGCCATCCATTTCCATGCGCATGGCGCGGTAGGAAAACATCCATTCGCCCTTTGAATGAGGATGATCACCCATCACGCCGATCGGTGCGTGGTTATCGGGGCGTGCTGAACTGGCAGTATCAGCCTGTGCGCTGCCGCATATCAATGTGACAAGCGTGAGCAGCTGCGGTGATAAAAGCAGGTGTTTGGACGGCATTAAAGAAACACTCTAGATGAATGGTGGGATGATTTTTGCGGTGCAGGTTATCCCCAGTCGGGGCTTATGAGAATGCGACATGATGTCGCAGGTGGACCATCCAGCAACAAATTATTGGTTAATAATTGTTGCAACTCTGGCCTTTAAGGCGGGTAGCAGCTCGGTCTCGAACCAGGGATTTTTGCTTAGCCAGCGATTGTTGCGTGGGCTGGGGTGGGGAAGGGCCATTTTGGTCGGCCAGGTTTCGCGCCATGACGCTACCCGTTCAGTGAGGGAGAGCCGATGGTTGTCGAAGTGGTAACGCTGGGCATATTGGCCTAAAACCAGTGTCATCGAGAGTTTAGGCAGTTTTGCCAGTAGCTGTTGACGCCAGGCTGGTTCGCATTCAGATCTGGGTGGCAGGTCGCCGTTTTTTCCTGTGCCGGGGTAACAAAAACCCATCGGCAGCAGGGCTATTTTGTTGGGGTCATAGAACACCTCCCTGGAAACACCGAGCCACTGGCGCAAGCGATCGCCGCTGGCATCGTCAAATGGGATGCCTGACTGGTGAGCTTTGCGGCCAGGTGCCTGGCCAGCGATTAAAATTCTGGCGTTGGAACTAATCTGCAGTAGGGGCCGGGCGCCCAGGGGTAAATCAGCTTCGCACAGGGTGCAGGCTTTGATGTTGGCTAACAGTTGCTCCATGGTTTGATTCCAGTGATTGGGCTACGCCGGGCCGCTATCAGTCCTGGTTGTAGCAGGACGATCCTGTTAGGGGTCAGGCCTGAGCATCAGGTTAAGATAACCCAACTCTACGAACTAGCAGACCGTTGATCATGTCGTTATCTCGCATTAATCGTTGTTTTAATCTCGAGGACTTTAATCGCCAGGCCAGGGCTCGGTTACCTGCTCCCCTGTACCACTACATCGATGGCGGTAGTGATGATGAGATTAGCCGTTATCACAACACAGCAGCCTTCAATCAATACCAGATTGTTCCCCGGGTGCTGGCGGATGTCACCGATATCCAGATGAAGACCCGAGTGCTGGGTTGTGACCTGGATTGGCCGGTGCTGCTAGCACCTACCGGCATGACCCGATTCTTTCATTACCAGGGTGAACGGGCGGTGGCACGGGCTGCTGAACGTTTTAATACGCTCTATTCCCTGTCGACATTGTCGACTACCAGCATTGAAGATGTGGCTGCCAGCACCCGTGGCCCGAAAATGTTCCAGCTCTATGTGCTCCGTGATGCGGGCATCAACGACGAGCTGATCGATCGCTGTCAGGAAGCTAATTACGATGCGCTCTGCTTAACCGTTGATACGGTGGTGCACGGCAACCGGGAACGTGACCTGCGTACTGGCATGACGATTCCACCTAAACCAACATTGAAAAGCCTGGCCCAGTTTGCCGCTCGGCCTGGCTGGTGTTATCGCTACTTCACCAGTCCGCCGTTAGAAATGGCCAATCTGTCTCACCGTATTGCCGAGGGCAGTTCACAAGTCAGTTCTCTGGCTCAATATATTAATGGTCAATTCGATCGAGCCCTGAACTGGCAGGCCGCCGAAAAAATAGCCCAGCGCTGGCAGGGTGCCTTTGCGATTAAGGGAATACTGTCGGTGGAAGACGCCCGCCGAGCGGCAGACATTGGCGCCACGGCTGTAATTATTTCCAACCACGGTGGCCGTCAGCTCGATACCACGCCGGCACCGATTGAGTTAGTTGCCGAAATTGCCGACGCGGTGGGTGATCGAGTTGAAGTTATTCTCGACGGTGGCGTGCGCCGTGGTACCCATGTACTTAAAGCGCTGGCGATGGGTGCAACCGCCTGCATGATCGGGCGGCCTTATCTTTACGGCCTGGCTGCCGGCGGACAGGCCGGGGTAGAGCGAGTACTGGAACTACTCAGAGCAGAAATTGAGCGTGGAATGATTTTGTCGGGCAGGCCAACGATAGGCTCGTTGGATCGGGGTTTTTTACGCTATTAATCCATTGATTTATTGCACTGTTTCAGCTGTTAACCTCAATTTTTTTGAAAGGCCGAGCTATTGAAAAAATGGGTGATCATCTGCTCACTGATGACGGTTGTCTATCTGCTTGTTGGAGCCAGTCTGCACTGGTTAATCTTTCCAGAAGCTGAACCTAAACTGGATGACCGACCCAGCAATGGTGATCAGGTCCGACTTCCTAATGGCCTCACTCTTAGTTACCGAACAACCGCCAGCGAGACAGCGGGAGAGTTTTTCGAAACTCAGTGGCAGGCCAGGCCGGGTGCAGGTTTTAGCCGGTTTTCTTATCCATCACAGCAGGTCACGTTAATTTTAACGGTCGGTTCTTTAGAGGTTGTGGTTGATGGGGTATCACAAACCCTGATGTCACCAGCGAAGCTAGTGATCGCGCCCGGTGGTCAGCATTCCTGGGTAACTTTAGGCAAGGCTAATGGACTGTGGCGCATCGAACCCGCAGGTATGGCAGATTTTGTGTTTCAGCAAACCGACCGGGCATTTCAGGGAGTCGCATCTGAGCTTGAGACCCAGGCCCTGACTATTGTTCTGGTTGGTGCTCATGGCAAACATGCACCCGCCCTGGTGCGAGCAGTGAACTTTTTGATCGCCCCCACCGCACGATTGTTTGGCATCCGATCCTATTACCCACCCCCAGTTAAATAGAAGTGGGTAATAGATAACTATCGATTAGATTCCGGAAAAAGTCGCACCGCCGTCGACATAAATGGTCTGCCCGCTAACAAAATCGCTTAGTTCTGAGCACAGATAAATAGCGCTGCCGACCAGGTCATCCGGGTACTGTTCACGGCCCAGAGCGCAGATGTTCTTCATATCGTCGGTGATGGCCCCGGCGTCAAAATTTTCCATAATATCCAGCGATGCCTGCGACTGGATAAAGCCTGGCGAGATGGTATTGACCCGAATACCGTCGGGGCCGAGCTCTTTGGCAAGACAACGCGATAGGGTGGCAATGGCACCTTTACTGGTCACATAGTGCAGCAGGTGAGCAGCGCCCAGGGCTACCGTGTTGGACGAAATGTTGATGATCTTGCCGTAATTTTGTTCACGCATGGCGGGTACCACCGCTTTGCAGCAGTTCCAGGTACCCTTAACGTTAACCGCCATCATGTTGTCCCACATCTGCTCGTCGATGGCATCAAACGGCATCAGTTCTGCGCCCTTGGTTTTATCGCTGGGGCCAAACAGGGCGGCGTTGTTAATCAGGCCATCAATGCGTCCATAGCTATCCAGTGTAGCGGCGGCCATGGCTTTGCAACTATCGAAACTGGTAACGTCCAGAGCGACGCCAATGGCGCTACCGCTACCTGCGGCTTTAATCTGCGCCACTGTGTCAGCGGTGTCGAGAATATCGCCGATTACCAGGTTGGCACCCTGGGCAGCCAGTGCCAGGCTATAAGCCTGACCGATGCCTCTGGCTGCGCCGGTGACGATAATGGTTTTTCCTGTTAGTAGCTCGGACATGTTGTTCTCCCCATATTGTTGTATTTAGGTCGTTTGTCAGTCGTTTTAGCCGTGGCCAGCTCGTTACTTGAATGCTTAATTTACTCTCTGGTTTTGAGGAACAACAAGTAAAAAAACTAACCCGGGATAGCGCCGCTACGGTTCTCCGGTGATATATCGTCAGTAAATGGATTGAGAATGGTGTCAAAACCAGGGCAATCAGCGTGGCTGTTGGTACTGCTGCTGGGCATCACCGAATTAAGTGACATGGTTGGCTGGTTTGCTCAGGTTTTTAAGTCGGTCCCTGAAATCTTAAAAAATCTTTAGTAGATAACGCAGCGACCTCATCAATCCCCACAGGAAAAATAGCGGGATAAGCACGGTTTGAACAATAAATAACGCTGCTAATGTGACTATATGGTTGACCGCTTCGGCGGTGATCTTTTGGTAATACGCCAGTTTTTTCTCGGCATCAAAGCTATTGGTGACGTTATCAAAAAGCCGCTGCAGCCTGGCTCTGATTCCAGTAGAAGGGCCTGTCTCACTGACGGGTTTACTGTGTTCAACCTCATTGATGTGCTCGGTAGTCTGCTGCAACACATAGGTAGAAGCAGCGATTTTATCGTTAAAGTAATAAACCGAAATTTGATGGCTCACCAGTGCAATGGCGACAATGGTGAAGCGAATAAAACAGAGCAGAATGAGCGTGCGAATCAGCAGCGGCGAGGCAGGAGCGCCTGCTAAACCAGGCGCCCACATGAATACTGTGATGAGGACACTGAGCCCAATAATAGCGAAGCTGATGACTTTTGCGGCGCCCAGGTCAAGCAGCACCGATTGAATCCCCAGCGATGTGCTGCTGGCGAGCATGATCCATGAAAAGCGTTCGATAAGATCATTGATAGGATCCAGTACCTGACCGACTGCCAGACTAATTCCTACTCCTGCTGGTTCCAGCGCCAGCTCGGTTCCCTGAGCGACTGAAATCACCCCATTGAGCCCCCGAGCAACGCCAAAGGTAACTAATGAATGTTTTAAGATCTGATTAATGTAGGCGCTAGCTTGCTGATCTACTAATCGAACTTGAGTTAATCCAGACAGTGAGATTAATAGCAGAGAAATCGCTATTCTGGTGGTTATTGTTCGGGGGTGACGAGCGCTTATGGACATGATTTCAAAGGTTTTTTAGTCAGATAACTCACTGCTGTGGAACCATGATGTTTACTCAGTTTAAAAGGTATAAATTGTTAGCCAGCAGCCCAGGTCATCAACAATGTTCTCAGTGCAGTGATAAATGCTAGCGGTTGATCAAGAAATAAATGGTGGTGAGCTTCTGGTACAGCGATGAACGGTGTTGATTTGGGCAGATTTTCGTGCATGTAGGTCAGCGTCTCCGGGTCAAAAAATTTACTTAGCTGACCATAAACGATTGCCACCGGCATAGTCAGCTGATCGACCAGCTCGGAGCCCTGACCAAACATGCGGGTTTTAAAAGCGTTGTCATCGAATTTCCAGCACCAGCCTTCGGCGGTTTCGGTAAGAGAGTTTTCGGCGATGTACTTGAGTATCCAGGGCGCAGTATCTGGTTGTGCTGGCAGTAATCTAAAGCGTGCGACGGCAGTTTCAAAGTCAGGATAAAAGCGTTTATTCTGAAATGGCGAGCGAGATTTTCCACTCTCCTCCTGGGCTTCCGCTTTTGGCCGCAGTGGAGAGTCGAGCATGATCAGGTGAGAAAACCGACCTGGATGGGCAACTGCCACCCTCAGGCTAATTGCACCGCCCATACTGTGCCCTGCAAGTACCGCCTGGTTATCGAGTCCAGTTGCGTCGGCAACTGCAAGAATTTCTGCTATGTAAGTTTCCGCAGTGTATTCCGAGCGCCGGCCGCTATCGCCCATGCCGCCCAGGTCGAGTGCCACTACGTAGTAATGCTCTGCCAGTTGCGGGGCGACAAAGTCCCACCAGTGCAGGTGGGCGCCACCACCGTGGATCAGCATGAGTCCGCGCTGTTCTGGATCTCCCCAGCATCGATAGCTAATGGAGGTGTTATCGACCTCAACGTTACCATCCTGATGATCATGGGCGAGTGCGGCGGTAATCCAGTCGGGTAGGGTGTCGATACTGATAGTCATGGTTTTGGTTGGCTCAGAGTCAGGGGTTCCGCCAGGTTTTCCTGCCGGGTTTTGCGGTTAGGTCTGGTGTTTTTTAGTCGGTAAGTTGGCGGCTGAATTTAATGTTGTTTATTGAAGAATTGTACCTAGTTGCGATGCTGTTAGCCCGTTATCGGCTCAGCTGGTAGACATGGCTGAACTCTGGCGTTGGCAAAATTAAGCTAGATTTTTCCTACTGAACATTTAATTTTACTGTCGGGGAGCCGATTAAAGGAGCTACTGAAGTAACCCAATTAAAGAAGAATATTATGGATAACGATGTTATCGATGGGCCTACCCATGTGGATGAACTTAATGTGCTGCTGGTGGAGCCTTCTGCCATGCAGGGCAAGTTAATTTCCAGGGCGCTCAAAGATGAGGGAGTCGAATATGTGACTCGGGTTGAATCTGGTAAGGAAACCCTGGAACGGGTGGTCGAAATACAACCGGATGTGATTGTCAGTTCTATGTATCTGCCGGACATGACCGGTACTGAACTGCTGCTGGCACTGCGTGAGATTGATCAATTTAGTAACGTTATGTTCATGCTAGTGTCTAGCGAAACTCGCATGTGCCAACTAGAGCCGCTGCGTCAGGCTGGTGTGGTCGCGTTGCTTCCAAAACCGTTTACTCCAGAGAACCTGCAAATGGCACTCGATAATACGGTTAATCTGTTATCGCCTGACGTCCACTCATGGGATGAAGATCAGGTGGCGCGAACTCGAATTCTGTTAGTTGATGACAGTTCAGTGGCGAGGAGGTTTCTGGTTTCTAATCTGAAAAAAATGGGTTTAACCGATATCGTCGAGGCTGAAAATGGTCGTGAAGCGATCAAACACCTGCAGGTAGAGGAGTTTGATCTGGTGATAGCCGATTACAACATGCCGGAACTTGATGGATTTGGCTTGCTTGAGTACATCCGCAAACAGCATAGTCGCAACGACTTGCCGGTAATGATGGTCACCAGTGAGCAGGATGAGACTAAGCTTGCGGCCATAGAGTCAGCCGGCGTGTCGGCACTGCTGAATAAGCCGATGGTCGGCGAGAACATGCATCAGATCATCGGTAACATGATCGGCCTGTAGGTGCAGGTTATCTCCGGATTAACTACTGGCTTTATTCTAGAGTTATTGAAAATTTTAGAAAAATGCTTCCCCTGGGTTTGTCAAAATGGGTTGACCAGTTTTATGGCGCTGGTATTCGGCCACCCGCTGTTGTGCGGGCTAACGAATAAGGCTGCAGAATTACCCTGTTGGTTTGCCTAATTCCTGAAAAAACTCTTCTACGCCATTGGTTTGTGGAAATGGCGTATCTGGCATGGGTACTTCTAAAAAATCGCACAGCGGTGCCCAACCGTCTTTCACCTGGTAGATCAGTAGACGCTCAGCAGAAACCGTATTTTGAACTTCCTCGTTGTGAACCTCGAAGGCGGTAATGCAGTGATCTTTATGTTCCGGTGTATTACGAAAGCGGCCATTGAAAGTGCCATCCAGGATGATGCGCTTGCCGGACATTAGCTGGTCGAATTGCAGAGAGTCCATGTTGGGAATCTGAGGTTCGGTTGCTCCGGGCGGAAACGCCTGGTTGCAGGCCACAAAAATTGTGTTGGCAATACTGTTCCACCAGCTCTCAGAATCCCGAACAGTCAGGATGACCTTGGCTTCTGGGTAGAACTCGATGAGCTGTCGCCAGAAATATGCCGATGGCCAGTCAGTTGAAGACTGGTAACCATCAAAAAGCATTGGCCAGTCGGGTCTTTCACCGTCTGCATAGTCCGACCAAATTTTGGCGTGGCCTGGGCGACCGAATAGCTCACGTTGATGGTAGCAACGGCCAAGGCCCAATTGTTCTAGCGCAAACTTTAACGATAGGGTGCCCGTACGGCCGAAGCCGGGGCAGATGACTTTAAGTGACATAGTGACTTTCCCATTTTGATTATTGTTATTTCAACAGATCAACATTGGTTTAGATCTGGGACTTATTGCATCACGTTATATGCCGGTAGGGAAGTGGCAGTTATTGTCGGATTTCAAATAAAAATTATGTTTCTACTTTGCGTTAGCGCAATGGGTAAGTCCACTTTTTAATGGCTGGTTTTACGTGCTCTACCTAAGTGAAGTTAACCAGGGCCAACGTCCGCTTTGTTTATTGCTTTTTGTTAAGTAGTTGCTTTAGGTCACCAAACGGGTTATGGGTGCCGGCCTTACCGGCTTGGTCGACATCGGCGCTGGTAGCCTCAGCTTCGAGCTGACGCTGGTGCTCATTATCGTGACAATAGAGACATAGCAATTCCCAGTTGCTGCCATCGTTGGGGTTATTGTCATGGTTGTGGTCACGGTGATGCACCGTGAGTTCTTTCAAATTGAGCCGGTCAAACTCGCGACTGCAGCGGCCGCAGATCCAGGGATAGAGTTTTAAGGCTCTTTCCCGGTAGCCTTTAGCGCGTTGGTCACTGTTGCGTTTGGCAGTTGCGACAATCGCATCATTGGTGGAGTTGTTGGGGTTGTTCGCATTGCTCATGTTGAATTCCTGAACCGTCTACAGCTGAAGATCATCAAAAGGACCGGTTAGCGATTTTCAGCGTTAGGCTATTTCGCCACTATCTGTTCTGAGTGATATCACGCTGCCGGCGTCAAATTGTAGCTCCGCCAATCGGGCGTAGAGTCCGCCCATTTTGATCAGCTCGGCATGGGTACCTTCAGAAACGATTTTGCCGTGGTCCATGACCACGATGCGTTCAGCATCCACCACTGTGGCTAGTCGATGGGCGATGACAATAGTGGTGCGACCCCGCATTAATACCGCAAGTGCAGCCTGTACAGCCTGCTCGCTTTCTGCGTCGAGAGCACTGGTAGCTTCATCAAGCAGCAAGAGGGCTGGATCTCGCAGCAGTGCTCGAGCGATGGCGATACGCTGTTTCTGGCCCCCTGAGAGCCGTGCACCACGTTCACCCAACTGGGTGTCGTATTGATCAGGCAGGCGGTCGATGAACTCATCGGCATGGGCGGCCTTAGCGGCCGCGTAAACGGCCTCATCATCCACATTAAGGCGACCATATCGAATATTGTCGAAAATGGATGCCGCAAACAGGGTGGGTTCCTGGGATACCAGCGCAATCCGGCTGCGAAGCTCACGAATATCGACCCGGCGCAGGTCTCGGTTATCGACCAATACCGAACCATTATCTGGGTCATTAAAACGCAGCAGCAGATTGAAAACCGTGCTTTTACCTGCGCCAGAGGGCCCCACCAGGGCTACCGTCTGACCGGGTTTAACATGCAAATTGAAACTATTTAGAGCGAGCTGCTGGGGCCTGCTGGGATAGGCAAAATCAGTGTCATCAAAACGGACTTCGCCGGTGGCGGTGGCAGGCATCTGTTCGGGTTCAGCCGGGCTGACTATTTTGGCTTCGGTGTTAAGCAGTTCCAGCAGCCGCTCGGTGGCTCCTGCTGCCTGTTGTAGTTCGCCAATCACCTCAGCGAGTGCGCCAACGGCGCCGGCGACCATAACTGAATAGAACACGAATGCAGATAGTTCCCCTGCGCTTATCCGGCCAGCGAGCATGTCATGGCCGCCGACCCAGAGGATGATGCCAATCGCGCCAAACACCAAAAATATCACCACCGCGGCGAGACGAGACCTTACCCGTATTCTGCGTAATGCAGCAGCGAATGACTTGTCCACATGCGCACCAAAGTATTCCCGGTCGTGCTCCTCGTGCCCGAACGCCTGCAGGGTGCGAATACCGTGAAAGGCTTCATCAGCATAAGCACCGATATCACCGACTCGATCCTGAGTCTGGCGAGCCAGTTTGCGCACTCGGCGACCGTAAACCAGTATCGGCACGATCACCAGCGGCAGGCACAGGGATACCAATGCGGTGAGTTTGGCGCTGGTCATGGCCAGCAATATGGTGCCGCCGATCAACATTAATACGTTTCGCAACGCGATTGAGACCGAGGTGCCAATGATCGATTGCAGCATGGTGGTGTCTGCGCTCAGGCGTGACAGCAGATCGCCAGTATGTTGATCTTCAAAAAACCCTGGTTCCAGGGTAATGAGGTGTTCGAATACGGCTTTACGTAAATCAGCGGCTACCCGTTCGCCAATCCAGGTGACCATGTAGTAGCGCACAGCGGTAGAGGCTGCCAATACGATCACCACGGCTAATAGCACCAGTAAAGACTTGTCTAACAGAGCCGGATCGCCGCCGGAAAGGCCTGAGTCGACCATCCAGCGTAGGCCCTGGCCAAGCCCCAGCATAGTGCTGGCCGCAATCACCAACGCTATTGCGGCGATAATCACATGTCCTTTATAGGGGTGAAAATACTCCAGCAGGAGACGCACCTGGGCGATGGCGTCCTGAATAGATCGTTTACGACTGGTCTCGGTCACGAAAATCTCTGTGGTTGGTGTGCGTTGCTAGCAGGCTCAGAGCAGTTGATAGTTTGACGTTAAAAACCTGGGCGTGCAGATTGCCTGGAAAATCAGCGATTGTTGGCCGGTATTGGTAATGCGCTGGCGACACATGGCTGGAATGATAGCGAAGTCTCCAACGGTTAACCGGCGCGCCGGCAGATCGCCGATCTCCAGTAAACCCTCGCCCTGAATAATACAGTAACGTTCTACCGTGTCTTTTAAACGGTGCCAACTGGTGGTGATCCCTGGTTCTACTCTGGCCTGGGCGACAGAGCATTGCGGGTCGATATCACTATTGGAAAGTTCAGTGATAAAGCAGCCTTCTGCTGTGAAGAATTGTTCAACTTTCTGATTATCAAAGATCGTCGGTTTCATAACATTAATTAATTCTGACCGGAGAAAACAAAAAAGGCCGGCATGATGCCGGCCTTTTTAAAACGCTTTAACGTCTAGATTGGATATCAGGCGGCACGGTTGGCGAGCAATTTATCCAGATCAAATCCATACAGCTTGGCTGCATTCTCACAAACAATTTTATTGGTATCTTCTGCGGGACAACCGGCAAAGTTACTGGCGATGGATTTTTTTGAAAACGGCCAGACACCTTCTGTGTGGGGATAATCGGCACCCCACATTAATGTATCGACACCGATAAGTTCGCGGGTCAGTACGCCAGCGCGGTCATCTTCAAAGGTTGCGAAGAAATTGTCGCGGAAATAATTGCTTGGCTTCTGTTCCAGGCGTGGTTTCATCCAGCCTTTATGATCAGTCCACCAGTGGTCCATCAGTTCCAGTGCGGCGGCGATCCAGCCGATGCCACCTTCAACGATTGACCAGCGCATTTTTGGGAACCGAACAGGAGCACCGCCCCAGATCACCAGCTGCATAGGCTCGTTAAGATTCATCTTACCAGCGCATACCAGCACACCACTGGCGCCGGGACCTTTGATATGGGAAGGGAAGATGCCGCCGCCAAGATGGAAATTGCAGAGCATGTTCATCTCTTCCAGGCGTGCCCAGAGCGTATCCCAAATGGGTTGATTGTAAGGTCGGTGATTACACCATGCTGGCAACATCACACTGCCCAGACCGATTTTTTCAGCCCGTTCAGCTTCTGCGACTGCCCATTCAATCGGGCCACGGGTGGGTAAAATTGCTGCACCTTTTAATCGACCAGGGTGGGCACCGCAAAACTCAGAGAGCCAGTCGTTGTAGGTTTTGCAAACCTCATAGAGCATTTCTTCGTCATCGGAATCCCAGATGAACAGCCCCACACCGGGGTAGATCACTTCGCCGAGGACACCATCGATGTCCTGGTCTTTGAGGCGTTCGTCCGGATCCCAGGAGCCTGGGCGGCAGTCGTCATAACGAAAGTCAGAGATTTTAGGAATCTCTTCACCGCGGGCTTTCATTTCGATCATCGGTCCTTCAAAAGCGATAGGTCGAGGCTTTAAACCATCGATGATCATGCAGTCGCCCATGTCTGGGATGTTTGCAATGTGGGGGGCTTTATCTCGCCATTTTTTGGCATCCGACTGGTCCATAAATCTGCAGGCTCGACCACGTGGCCATCCGCAGAAATCATTAGTCCTTGATATTCCTCACTCATTTTAGAAATCTCCATTTCCTGTTGTCGTAGTCACACGTTTAGCGACGGGTGATGCATTGCCACCCGAACATTATCAGAGGGCCATTCTCTATCCGCGCAGGGTTCATATCAAACTTAATTTATTGGCCTTTGGGCAAAGCTTTTTTTGATCAGCTAATTACTGCTATTTCTTCGGGTTATGAAATCGGTTAAACCGGTTTGAAATGCTCTGGTTGGTCGGTTAACCAGGTTTCACCCCAGAGTTGACCACCGCCATCGATAACCAGAGTCTCGCCAGTAATGAACTTTCCCGATGGTGCTGCAAGATAGACACAACCTTCAGCAATATCCTGCACGGTACCGAGTTCGCGCATCGGGTTTGAGTTGTAAAAGCCCTTTAAAAACGGCTTCGGGTATTGATTAAAGCCATTGCTTTCAATCGCTCCTGGTGCCACTGAGTTAATGCGAATTTTGTACTGCGACCACTCCACCGCCAGGGTGCGTGACAGGTTATCCACTGCGGCTCGTGAGGCGGCTGAATGGGCAATGGTGGGCATGCCCCGGTAATAATCAAGAATAATGTTAATCACACAACCCGGTTTTTCGTTGGCCACCCACTGTTTTGCGCAGGCCTGGGTCATGTACCAGGTGCCATTGAGGTTGGTATCGATCACCGCGTTCCAGCCCTTGGGGGAAATATCCAGCGCGGGTTTGGCAAACTGGCCGCCGGCGTTATTGATCAGCACATCGAGGCCACCAAAACGGTCCCAGGTTGCCGCAATTAGTTTTTCGACAGCCTCCGGCTCACGAATACTCATGGCCATAAAGTCGGCTTCAGCACCCAGCGCATTGAGCTGTTTGATGGTTGCCTGCAGGGGCTGTTCGCGACGTCCACAGAGCATGATGTTGGCACCTAGTCGAGCAAACAGGAAGGCGATTGCCTTGCCGATGCCGGTGCCACCACCAGACACCAGTACGGTTTTGCCATCCATGATGCCGTCACGGTAGACGGTCTCGATTGACGCGAGTTCTTCGTCAGTAAATCCAAAATGGTCTTTGTTCTCCAGGTCTTCAACTGGCATTACATATTCTCCTCTTTGAACATTGGCTCTTTAAAAATGGACTTGTTTTTTTATTGGAAAAATCGACGACTGTCAGAAGCTGCCTGTCAGAAGTCGCTTGCCAGAAGTCCTGTGGCGGGTTGTTATCAGGCGCGGCTATGCTGCCGCTATTTTGATTTTTGCTCAACGTATTTAATTTAATGGTTTCTAAGCAAAAATGTATTTTGGTCAAGTTTTGGTAGCTGTGCTTGTTACGCAATGCAGTCTCCAAATTTTCTAAGCTACAATCGCTGGTAGAGCGGAATTTTGCTAGGTTATCTTCAATAAACTTCAGTAAAAAATAAAAAAATAGCTCGAATGATGTGATGGATAGTAAGTATAAAAAAGAGATCAAGGAGAGGATTTAAATGTCTGATTTAGAAGAGATTACCCTGCGGTCTATGCTGCATAGAACCGCCCGTTACTTCGGTAATAACGAAGCGCTGGTCGACCCCTATCACCGTTATACCTATACCGATACCCTGCACCAGGTGCAGCGTACCGCGGCCCTGCTACACAGTATCGGTGTGCGCAAAGGTGATCGGGTCGCCTTGATGACACTGCCATCATCAGTACACGTGATCGCGCTGTTCGGCATTATTGAGCTGGGTGCGATCCCGGTGACCCTGCATGCTCGCGAAAAAGCTGCGGTGTTGACTAAAGTACTCGAGCGGTTGATGCCCAGGGCGCTGATCTATCATGAAGCCCTCGCCGAAACTGCCCATCAGTTGCGTAGCATGATTCCGCAAATTACCGGTTATGTCTGTGCTCGCAGTGGCGCCCCGAACCAGGTGGCCGTATCTGATCCCTGTATTCCTGACGATCTACATCGTTACGAGTTAGATTTTGAGCCGATGCCTATTTTGGCCGACGAAACGGCGGCAATTGTGCTCACTTCTGGTACCACCGGTGTGCCCAAGGGAGTCATGCATAGCCATCGTGGCCTCATCGAAGGTGCTCGTGGCGCGGTTTATCCGTTTCAGCTTGGGCCGAGTTCGACCATTGTTCATCTGTTCACCACCTCGTTTATGGGTTGGTACAACCTGGCACTACCAGCGTTGAATGTGGGTACCAAACTGGTGTTTATGGAGCAATGGGACCCGCTGGCTTATCTGCAGAAAATGGCCGAAGAAAAGGCCACGCTGGTGCTGTTGGTACCTACCATGTGGCGCATGTTGCTGCGTCAGCCGGTGGAAGATTACGACCTCAGCAGTATTACCCTGGCCGGATTCGCCGGTGAAGTGATGGATACTGCCACCTTGCGGGAGATTCGCGAGCGTATCTGCGATAACGTTATTAACGCCTATGGCACCACCGAAACCGGCCCTTCAGCCGGTACGGTGATGTTCCCAGACGACCTGCGTCGCGAAGACAAAATTCAGAGTATTGGTAAACCGATGCTTAACAGTGAAGCTCGGGTCATTGAGCCAGGGGCGGACGTGGATGATGAAATGCCAGTCGGTGAAGAAGGTGAAATCATCATTAAGGGTCCATCACGAGCGATACAGATGTGGTACGACCCGGTGCTGTCACGTCGTGTTTTTCGCGGCGACTGGTGGTACTCGGGTGACCTGGGACATATGGATGACGAGGGCTATCTCTATATCCACGGTCGGGTCGATGACATGATCATCACCGGAGGTATCAATGTGATGCCAGCGCCGATCGAAGATCTGCTGCTCAGCCATCCCCAAATTCGGGAATGTGCGGTGGTCGGCTTGCCCGACCCTGAATGGGGCCAGAAAATCACCGCCTTCGTGATTGCTGATGATGATTCGCTGACCAGCGATACCCTGACCGATTTCGCCAGGGCCAGCGACCTGTCAAATTATCAGCGGCCTAAAGAGTATCGTTTCGTTAGCGAGTTACCCCGTGGTTCTAGCGGTAAAACCAGCCGTAAAATATTAAGAGACCAGGCAGTCGCTGAATAATTGGCAGAACAATTTACGGAATAATTGGAGGTAATCTGGAGAATAATTTGAATTCCCATGAAGTGGATTACGAAATCGTCGGCGAAGGCAGCCAGATGGTGATTATTGAACTTGACCCAGGTGAAACCGTGATCGCGGAAGCCGGTGCCATGACTTATATGGAACAGGGCATCGAGTTCGAAACCAAAATGGGTGATGGTTCCAAACCGGAGCAGGGCTTTATGGGTAAGGTGTTCAGTGCCGGTACCCGAATGCTCACTGGCGAATCCCTGTTCATGACCCACTTCTGCCACCAGGGCAGTGGTAAATCACATGTCGGTTTTGCTGCGCCTTATCCGGGAGCCATTGTAGCGGTAGACCTGGCTGAGATCGGTCAGGAGCTGATGTGCCAGAAAGATGCCTTTCTGTGCGCCGCACTAGGTACCGAAATCGGCATCGCCTTTAATAAGAAAATTGGTGCTGGACTGTTTGGCGGTGAAGGTTTTGTGCTGCAACGGTTAAAGGGCGATGGCATGGCCTTTATGCATGCCGGTGGTGCGGTAATCAAACGTGAGCTTAACGGCGAAACTCTGCGGGTAGATACCGGCTGTCTGGTTGGTTTCTCGTCCGGTATTAACTACGACATCGAGCGCGCCGGCGGCCTCAAAAGCATGGTCTTCGGCGGCGAAGGTATGTTTCTGGCAACCTTACAAGGTACCGGAACCGTCTGGCTGCAAAGCCTGCCGTTTAGCCGTATGGCCGATCGAATTATTGCTGCTGCGCCGAGTGCCGGTAAGGGTGAGGGTTCGGGATAACAATATTGATTGTTTTTATGACTGCCTGCCCTCGTCGTATCTATCAGTAAGAGAATGTCATCAAGTTCGGAAAAGGCTCAATTTGTTGGGTTTGGGAGTCGCTGCAACTAGTCTTTCACAGACAATTGAGATTGTCGGCTGGTCAGGTTCCAGTGAGCTTCTCCCGAGGCTGAGGTGGTATTAATCCATGTGGGCGTGGGACTTTTAGTCTGCTGTGGCTAATAAATAACTGAGGTCTTCTGCGGTTATCGCCGGGGCTTGCTGGCCACCTTTGCCAGAGTAGACCGCATCGGCCAGGGCTTGTTTTCTGGCTTGCAT
>JAESTY010000323.1 GCA_016763355.1 Immundisolibacteraceae bacterium | reverse complement strand
GCGAACGCCATCACGAACACGTCGCATGACGAATCGCCGGTTTGCAGATCCTGGACGTACAACTTGAAGCCCCCGCCCGCGCGTGAGCCCGGACGGCAAGCTGCTTGCGTACATCTCCCGCACCGGCGGGGGCTTCAAGTTGTAGCTGTCGGTAAACGTGACGCGCTGCGCGGCGCCGGCGCTTTCGCCGTGCGCGGGCATCCGGTAGATCTGCGGTGCGCCGCCACGGTCGCTCGTGAAGTAGATCCAGCGGCCGTCCGGAGAGTAGAACGGCTCGGTGTCGATCGAGTTGCTCTGCGTCAGCCGGTGCAGGCCGCCGCCGTTCGCGTTGACCGCGAAAATCTGCGTGTTGCCCGTCGGCGACAGCGCGACGGCGAGCGTCTGGCTGTCCGGCAAAATATGGTAAATCGCCCAGCCCAGACCTGGCACCCACTGAGCCCACCAGGGCAGCAGCGCGATCAGGATAAAAATAAGTTCACCTGCGTACAGGTTACCGAATAGCCGCAGCGCAAGCGATAGCGGTTTAGCCAACAGTTCAACGATGTTCAATAACAAATTGGCAGGAATCAGCAGTGGAAAACTGCCAAATGGATGATAGAGCATCTCTTTGGCGAAACCACCCCAACCTTTACCTTTAATACTGTAAATAAGAATCAGAATGAAAACTGAGATTGACAACGCAAAGGTGGCGCTCATATCAGCCGAAGGCACCACACGTAAATAAGGCAGACCCATCTGCTGCCCCACAAGCGGCAACAAATCTACCGGGATCAAATCCATCAGATTCCAGAGAAAGGTCCAGACAAAAATGGTCAATGCCAGCGGGGCTATGAATTCACGCGGCCCTTGAAAACCTTCTTTAACCGATGTGTCGACAAACTCGACAATCACTTCAACAAAATTCTGTAGTGGCCCAGGAACACCGCTGGTCGCACGCCGCGCAGCCAATCCAAACACACCGATAAAAAGCAGACCCAACAAGGTCGAGAAAAACAGCGTATCCAGATTCAACGCAGTCACACCCTCGCCACTTGTTAAAAAAGTGAGATGGTGATTGACGTATTCGGCCGTCGAGGATGCAGCAATGATCATTAAGTCGTGCGCCTGTTGGTCTGAACTGACGAATCCAGTTCTAAACGAAAAAATTTAGCCATACTTTACTAAACTACCATTTGCTTTAGACCGGAAAACTCCCCGCCATTTAAACAAAACAAGCCTGCTTTCTATTCATTAAGGCTTCAGCTATTTATTGCTTGCGTGGCACTCCGTTGGGATACCACAGCAACGCTAGCCAGTTAACTACGAAACTGACCATAAAACCGATCATCAACGGGAGAAAATAATCCGGCGTAATTTGCGCAGCGAAACCAAACACCAGCATCGCCCACACCCACTTCATTGCCTGCGCACGAAACAGCGCCTGCAACATCTGCTGCCCACCAGCCTCTGGCCGTACAGCAAAAAACCGTAGCGCTACGTAACCACTAAAAAAAGCAGCTAGCAGGCCCCCTATCAAGCCAGCCAGACCAAAACCCGGCCCGACACTTAGCAACAAAACTGAACCTACCAAACAGGCCAGGATCACTTGCCAGACGACCATTTTCAACACCACGGCCTGCGACAAACGCGAACTGTGACTGGAATCGGTAAAAAACATGTTACCCCTGGGCGAGACCAAAATATTGAAAACAGGCTGCCATTTCAAGGGCGGCTAATTATAGGATGGAGACTGAGTTCTCGCAAGAGATTCAACTGGTCAATTTAATGAATTAACCGGTTTTTAGGATGTCTGGCGGCCATTAGCGGCCAATTAATTTTTAATGATTAAACGCATCAATGGTTTTTACCAACTGCCATGCCTGACTGATGACCGGAATCGGAATGCCCAACAAACATCCTTGATCAACTAAATAACCCAGGGTTTGATCAACCTCCAATCGCTTACCTCGGAGCAAATCCTGCAGCGCAGACATACGGTGATCTGGCGCAATTTTCATTAGTTTCTCACCCGTTTTCAATAATAGTTGCTGAGCACTTTCTTCCGAGCTCGCAATAATAGTGCTAGCAGGCAGCGGCCCGCTGTCATCCACCTCCACGCCCATGGCAACTGCGATAGCTGCAGATTCGCGAATCATCTCGATGGCAAAACCCGCACTGTGGGGATTTACACAGATTTTGCCGGTTTCTAGGCGGGTAATAACGGATAGTGCCATCAGTGGCTGCCAGGCAATGAATTTCGACCACTCGCCATTGTGGATGCTGCTATTAGTGATAGCGGCTATGCCCGCCGCACAGAACACCTCAACCAACTGCTCTATTCTCGGTGTTACACCTGCAGGCAATTCACCAAGGTGAAATGCCTGGTTCTGGGTAAAGGCAACACTAGCGTCCGCCAGTACCTCTCCGCTGATGGTGGCAATACAACCGACGGTTCGCAGCTTGCCAAAATGGTCCGCAAGCTGATCATTTTTTACCACACCATTTTGCACCGACAAAACTGTCTCAAAAAGACCAGGATCTATTGGCGCAAGCGCTGTTTCGGTATCATAAGTTTTAGCAGTCACTACCAGCAGATCTGCTGGCTGCAATCGAGCCGGGTCTGTTTCTATGGAGACTGCTACCCGGTCATCAACCAGGCCCGAGATAGTAATGCCGCTAGTTTTCAATAATTCTGCACGCGCACCTCGAGCTAACAGCACCACCTCCTCACCACTCCGGGTTAGCAGGGCCGCAAGAATTGAACCTAGCGCCCCGGCGCCTAAGATAACGATTCGCATGGCAACCATCCCCCAAATTTCACGGCCATCATATTCGGCGACCTATAGCGCCATCAACCCTGAAATCAATGCTGCCTGACGATAGATGGCCAGCACTGCATCGCTGTTTGGCATCGACAAGGTGGCACTAACGCTCTGGTATTTTCCGGTCCGGGACTGGCGTAGAGCGACGCTACCAGCCGGAAATAGCACTTTCACCTCGTCTATTTTGTCAGCAGGAACAATAAATTTAAACAGATATTCCAGAGGCCAATCAGAGCTTTCATTTAACAACTCCGCCAACCTTGCTAGACCCTCTTCATCCAGAGACCTATCAGCCATTCGCGCTCCTGTAAGCCGGGTTAATCAATATTGACCCGTAGCAATGCTGGTGTGTTATGTGATTCAACTGGCTCATGGCTGACCACGCCATGTTTCAACCGTGCCTCAACTGCCTTTTTATATTAACCTCTGAGCCTCACAGAGACTCGATTCATCCAAAGAGTCCGTTGATGCTGGCGCTAATGCCAGCTTAATTTGGGAGAAAAGCATGGAAATATCCTGGTGGCACATTTTGATCGGCTTCTTTTTTGGCAATGGCATGCCCCACTTTCTAATGGGTGTCGCTGGTAAAAAATTCCGCTCGCCTCTGGGCGCCAGCTCTTCAACCCGGGTCAATGTCATTTGGGGCCTGCTGAATTTCGTATTCGGCACCGCAGGTATTGTTTATCTCAATGAATCAGCGCCCCTGATGGCACAATGGTTCGGTTTTTTGATCGGCTTCTGGATAGTGGTGGCGATGTTTGGTTTTGGAATGGATCATTTCAAAGGAGATATTGGTTAACCCCAAGAAAACCATCGCATGAAACTTTTCTGCCAACACTGTGTAAACAGGATAAACTTTTAAAAGAG
>JAESTY010000322.1 GCA_016763355.1 Immundisolibacteraceae bacterium | reverse complement strand
GAACAGGCAGAACAGGCAGAACAGGCAGAACAGGCAGAACAGGCAGAACAGGCAGAACAGGCAGAACAGGCAGAACTGGAAGACGAAGCCAGTTTTGACCTGAATCTAGATCTTGATTTAGGCGCTGAGGGTGATTTCGAAGTCATTGATTCAGTTGATGAAATAGATGCGTTGTTTGATCAGGATGAGGCGGTGGTTGAGCCGCCTGCGAATAGCGAACTTGCCGACCTGGAGCAAACCTCGGTTGAAGCTGAGTCTGAACTGGATGGGCTTGACGCAACCATGGTTGCAGCGGTGCCGCTGGTTGATGATGACAAGGGTGGTGTTAGCGACCCCGACCTTGATCCGGCTGGGGATATCAACGCTGCATTTCCGGATGATTTGGTATCAGTGGATGATGCCGGTGATGAGATAGTTAATCTTGCTGGAGCGATGGAGGCCCCAGTTGAGGCTGAGTTGTTAGCTAGTGAACCAGTCCAGTCAATTGATGACACCGTTGAGATTGGTGCTGATTTGGCATCTATGCTGCCGATGGACCCTTTTGGCCATGATGAGTCAGCCGACCAAACCGTCAACCTGGCCATTGCTGACTCGGCAGCCGCAGCGGTAGATTCTTTTGACTTGCCCAGTGCAGACGGTTTGGACGAAGTAGCAGCCGATACTGCTGCTAGCGATGACATGGATGTGGTTGGTCAAACTGAGTCTGGTTCTGAGGAGCCAGCGACAGAGTTGATGCCCGATGCGGGATCTGAGGTTATTGAAATCCTTGCTGAGGATGATTCTGTACCAGCACCCGGTGAGCTAGAGGCTAGCCCATTAATAGAGGCAGACCTGAATCCGAGTGCTGATGACCTGGATGCAACTCAGGTGGTTGAAAATACGCCAGGGGTTGTAGAGCAGCCGGAACTGGGTCCTGCTGGTGATGACCAGGAGGAAGCCAGTCTTTTTGAAAGTTTGATTGATGCTGCTGATGTTCAGGTTGTTGAAGAGCCTGCCCCAGAAGTGGCGGTTGAAGTAGCCGAGCAGGAAATAGCTTCAGCAGACGAGATAGAAGATCTTTTCGCGCTGGAAGGTAGTGAAAATGATCAGTTTGAGGTGGAGGGGCCATCCGATGAAGAAATCGAGGCAGAGGCTGCTGCTCTGGAAGAGGCGCAGATAGGGTCTGTCGCAGAATCTCCAGCGACCACTGATTTAGAAACAGATCCGGGACTTACAGATGATCCGGTAGATGAAGATACTCTGGCGGATCAGATTTTTGCCGAGGCTGCAGCACCCGAAGACGATTTTGACGCGACTGAACAGGTGGCCGTTGATTTTGATCCGGATCAATCCATGGTTGCCCCGGACATTGACCAGCAAGCGCTAAGTTCTGTAGAAGCACAGGTAGAAGATGAGCCTGCTGATTTGTTGAGTGAATTGTCGGCTGAACCGGAGCTTGCTCAACAGCCCCGGCCTAGTTTGTTTTCAGATGATCATTTGGCTGTGGCGATGGAGTTGCCCTCAGTCAGGTCAAGCCGCTGGCTGTTGATGAGGCACGTCGGTTTTACGACTGTTTTGTTACTGCTTATCAGTAGTCAGTTGCTTTATCTATTTAAAGAACCATTGAAGGACAGTGAACTGTTTCGGCCGATGCAGGAGACCCTTTGCGGTGTCATAGGTTGTGGTTTGCCGCAGCTTAGAGACACCCGGAAAATTGGTGCGGTGGCCAAAGTGGTTATTTCCCACCCGCACTTTCGCGGTGCCCTCAGGGTTGATCTGAGTCTACAGAATAGTGCTGAGTTTGCTCAGCCGTTTCCGATTATTCGGTTGATATTTCTAGACCGGCAGGAGTTGCCGCTGGCTGGTCGAGATTTTGATCCGCAGGAATATCTAATTGGACCTTTGCTGGGTAAAACTTTGATGCAGCCAATGCTGCCGGAGCAGATTACGCTGGAGATAAAAGATCCGGGCCCTCAGGCGGTTAATTACCGCTTTAGCTACCATTGAGAGCGGCTGCTGAAGTAGCAGTGAGCCGGTGTCGGCCACCGGTTATTGGGCCTTATATGCTTTCAAGCCCGGTGATGTTGGCGCCAATGGCGGGTATTACGGATGCGCCTTTTCGAGCCATTTGTCGTCGTTATGGCGCCGGCCATGCGGTGGCAGAAATGGTGTCGGCGAACCCGGACTTACAGCACACGCGTAAGTCCTTATTGCGCTCTGATATCAGCGCTGACCTGGAACCGCGTGCTATTCAAATAGTCGGCGGTGACGTGGAAGACATGGTCCAGGCGGCGATCAGGAATGCTGAGCGAGGTGCCCAGATCATTGATATCAACATGGGCTGTCCGGCAAAAAAAGTCTGCCGAAAGGCAGCAGGTTCTGCTTTGTTGCGCGATCCAGTGTTGGTTGAAGAAATATTGGATGGAGTGGTGGCTGCGGTTGATGTGCCGGTGACCTTGAAAATCCGTACCGGCTGGAGTCCTGAGACCCGTAATGCTGAGATGATTGCTGGGCTTGCGGAGGCTGCTGGTATTCAGGCACTAACTATTCACGGTCGATCTCGTCAATGTGGCTACCGCGGCGCGGTTGAATACGATACTATCCGTCGTGTTAAGGAAAACATCTCTATACCCGTATTTGCCAACGGCGATATCACCACGCCGGAGCAGGCCGAGCAGGTTCTGAATCTTACCGGTGCCGATGGAATTGTGATCGGCCGAGCTGCCCAGGGGCGGCCATGGATTTTCCATCAAATCAATGAGTATCTTCAGACCGGGCGGCGAGTAGGCCCACCTGACCAAAATGAGCGCCTGTTGGTGATTCGTGATCATTTACAGGCGATCCATCATTATTACGGTGATGTTCAGGGGGTCGCGATGGCAAGGAAGCACTTTGGTTGGTATTGCGCCGACTGGGGTGACGAGGGTGTTGTTGTTCGTAAGCGGTTTAATCAGCTCCAATCACCGCTAGAGCAGTTGGAATTATTAGAATCGTGGTCTGCTACCAGGAGGGTGCATTATCACCAGAGTTAGTGGGTCTTAAAAACAGGGGAAGGGGTGTGACGGGTGCAATTGAGCAGGGGATGTTGGAACCAGCAACAGAACCCCAGTCAGAGCGTTACGACGAGGGTATACAGAGTGAATCGCTATGTGTCTCTAATGCGGGACAGCAACCAATTTGTGAGTCAGTAGCTATGGCGGTAGAGCGCTACCTTGGTGACCTGGACGGAACTGAACCGGCTGGGTTGTATGATCTGGTTCTGGGTGAAGTGGAGCGGCCATTATTGAAGACGGTAATGGAACATTGTTGTGGTAACCGCAGTAAAGCTGCCAGATATCTGGGAATGAGTCGTAATACCTTGCAGAAGAAACTGGAGCAGTATCAGATCAAGAATTGAGCAAATAATGACTTGATCTAGAAAGACTGAATTTTGTTATCGATTTAGCTCTGAGCTAACTGAGTTTCTGGTCAGAGTTAAAATCAACAGGAAGCAACGGGTTGTCCAGCGGTGGATAGCCCGTTTTCGTTTTCTGGGGTGTTGATTCAGAGGTTTCTTGCCTACCTCTTCACAGTTGATAATTATGGCGAGCATCGCCTGTTTCATTCGATAGAGAAGATGCCGACTTACCCCTAACGAGTTTTAATATTTTAAAAGCTGGATCAACCGCATACAAATCAGTGAAGGAATCGATGGCTAAAATTGAACGAGCTTTAATAAGCGTATCTAACAAACAGGGTGTTGTGGATTTCTGTCTTGGATTGGCTGAACTGGGTGTGGAGCTGCTCTCCACTGGTGGTACCGCCAAATTATTACGCGCTGCAGGCATTGAAGTGATTGAAGTCGGTGACTACACCGGTTTCGCGGAAATGATGGACGGCCGGGTCAAAACTCTGCATCCTAAAATTCATGGCGGCATATTAGCTCGCCGCGACGACCCTGAGCATCTGCGACAGATTGCCGAGCGAGAGATTCCACCGATTGATATGGTGGTGGTGAACCTTTACCCATTTCGTGAAACCATCGCCCAACCGGATTGTGATTTGGCAACCGCAATTGAGCAGATTGATATCGGTGG
>JAESTY010000321.1 GCA_016763355.1 Immundisolibacteraceae bacterium | reverse complement strand
GGCTAACTTGTTCCTTTACACAGTAAAGGCGCGCTTACTCGTTTGATTACATCAAACGGCACGACCTGCGGTGCAAAAGGAGTAAATCACATGGCGATTTATCGGCTTTCTTTGAAATCAGGGGCAGTGGGAAAAGGCAAAAATCATGCGAAATATATTTGTGCCGAGGGCAAATATGAAAAGAAATCCGACATGGAAAAAGTCGAAGAATTTAACATTCCGAGTTTTGCAAAAAATGGGATTGAATTTTTTGAAGCTGCGGATAAAAACGAAAGGTCGAATGGTCGAACTTACCGAGAATTTGAAATCTCACTGGCTCGTGAGTTGACCCCCGAACAAAATAAAAACGCCGTGATGAATTTTGTTTTTGAGAACAAACTGGAAAACCAACCCATGATAATCGCCTACCACAAAGGCAAAAATGGAGACAATCCGCATGTGCATTTGATGTTCAGTGAACGCCCAAATCTTGAAGTGGATCAAGATTTGTTCTTTAAGCGAAACGGCTCGAAGAAAAACCGACTTTTCAATGATAAAGAATGGCTGAAAGATTGCCGCGCTTCATGGGAAAAACACTTAAACAAAGAGTTGGCACAACTCAATAAACGCATCAAAAAAAGGGTGAGCCATAAGAGCCTAAAGGCTCGTGGAATTGACCGAAAACCACAGCCAAAAATAGGCTATATTGCAATGGCGATTGAAAGGCGACTTGGACAATCTTCAAGGGTTCAAGCAATCAAAGATTTCATTGAAAAACACAAGCCCAAGAAGTTGTCCAGGCTACGTGCCCAGGCCCGAAATCGGGACATGGGCAGAGGGCGCTAAAGCTATATCGACAATAACCACAGCTAAATCTTTGCGGGTGGTGTCTAGTTTTCCTACTAGACCATTTGATAATTCTATCAATGTTTCCCCTGCTTTTTCCCACCGTTTGACCTCTGTTAAGTCAGGGCTGTAATTTACAAATGCTTGCTTATCCATTCTTATCTCCTTTAAAACAACTCCGTTTGTTTTTTCTCGCCAAAGTAGAACCAAACATAAGCAACCTTTTTACCTACTCGCTTTGCTTCCCATGTGATGACGAGGTTTGATTTCCTGTTTAACTCATTGATGGCAGGAGCTAAAACCCTGCGGCGCATTTCGCCAAAAGTTTTCTTGCAACTTTCAGGAACTTCCAAACATTCATGTAATTTATCCAGTGGTACTTTCATTTTACCAAGGTCTTTCCATTGGTTCATGAGCTCATACAATCGCCATGAATACATGGAACGTAATGCTTTAACATTACCTAACCTGTAACTGTTAAAAGACTTCTGAAGCTTGGTTAAATGCGGTAAGACTGGACGAGAAAAGCAAAGTGTTACCTTAGCTTCTCCCTCGCAGTATTCAGCTACACTCACCCATCGCACATGCTTAATCCGAGCATGACCTTTTGGTGTGGTGTAGTGCATGATGATTTTCGCATCAAATAGCCCTTCAAGGGCTTTTTTCATGTCCCTGTATGGGTCTTTGCCTTCATAACCTTCAACCCCTTCCATCATGCGTAGCCATTGCTGAACCGTGATAGTTGTTTCCGTCTCTTTCGGACTGTATTCAGCCCTACTATCCAGCTTTGATATTGCATACGAAAGCAAGCGTTTAGCAGGCACATTCAGCTTATGCACGGACTGTGTGAGCGTATTGGACATGGTAACAATATGACCATCTATATTCACATCATGAGTGCTTGTGGTGATTTCACCATCTTCGGGAATTGGTGGTATTGTTATTTCTTTTTGTGTCATAGTGCAAAACATGCCACAAAAAAAGACTTTGGCAAGTTTAAGATGTGCCACACTTACAACCTAAATGCCACAGTTAACAACCTAAATGCCACAGTTAACAACCTAAATGCCACAGTTGGGGCATCTAAGTCTTTTATTTATAAGGTCTCTGCGCGCCTTAAAACAGGAACGTAAACAGGTTTTAAAAAAAAGAGGGCTAAACCCAATAAAACTGTGGATAACTTGCAAAAGAAAACAGCCTTTAGGGAGCTTCCAGCTCCCCGCTTTTGGATAGAGCTGCGCTCCGATAGTTTGCAACTATCTCCTAGCTCCAAATTTCGCCCATACGGGCAGTTTAAGCGTCGGCGCGTCCAAACTCTGCCAAGTCTTATCATCGGTGCCCCCTCGCGCATTTGAAGGGCACTCCGTGCCGTAGCGATAAAGAATGTATGGGCAAGTTTTTGGTTATCTTGAAAAAAGAAAATAAAAAAAAGAAATTGAAGCAATCTGAACAGCAGAAAAATGCCAAGAAATCTTGTTTAGCGTGGTCGGGTTCTTCGACCTAAGCGGCGATGCGTAGCAGCGCAAACTTAACGATTTGCAAGATAACACGCACTCCATTTTTCGTACAAGTAAACTTTTACACATTGGTTAACTATTACGTGGAAATATTATCACTGTGGTTAATTTAAGTCGAATAAATAAATCAAAATGATTCGGAACCTTAATCACTTTGATTCGGAACCTTAATCAACGCTTGTGTGAAACAAAGGCTTTTTGAGCATTCCCTTCTTACTCTTATAAAGGGGCTTTTTCACTGTTACGAAAACAGCCTTTAGGGAGCTTCCAGCTCCAACTCTGTCAATAGTTGAATGTCGTAGGGTTACAACCTAAATGTCAGAGTTAACAACCTAAATGTCAGAGTTAACAACCTGAATGTCAGAGTTGGAGCTGTAAGTCTTTTGTTTGCAATGCCCCTGCGCGCCTTAAAACAGGAACGTAAACAGGTTTTAAAAAAAAGAGGGCTAAACCCAATAAAACTGTGGATAACTTGCAAAAGAAAACAACAAGTCTCATTTATTTTCATTTTATGAGACCAAGTGGTAAAAGAAGTGAGACCAAGTGGTAAAAGAAGTGAGACTTCACTTGTGTGAAACAAAGGCTTTGCGAGCATTCCCTTCTTCATTCTTATAAAGGGACTTTTTCACAGTTAAGAAAACAACCTTTAGGGAGCTTCCAGCTCCCCGCTTTTGGATAGAGCTGCGCTCCGATAGTTTGCAACTATCTCCCAGCTCCAAATTTCGCCCATACGGGCTTTTTAGGGGTCGGCTCGTCTAGTTGTGTGTTTTTATCGTAAACACTTCTTCACGCGCAATATGATGCACCTGCGGTGCGGCTTGTTAGCAAAAGAAAGGGTGGGGGCTAGGCTCGTAGGAAGTCGCCTAGCTTCGCAATTCTTAAAAAAAGAAAATAAAAAAAGAAATTGAACAATCTGAACAGCAGGAAAATGCCAAGAAATCTTGTTTAGCGTGGTCGGGTTCTTCGACCTAAGCGGCGATGCGTAGCAGCGCAAACTTAACGATTTGCAAGATAACACGC
>JAESTY010000320.1 GCA_016763355.1 Immundisolibacteraceae bacterium | reverse complement strand
GGCCGGTGCATAGCCATACATTTCATGAGGGAGTTGGTCCGCTAAATTACCCATGTCGGTCACGCCAAGCTTATTGGTGCTTTGGGACGCCTGTGAGCTACCAACCCCAAAAGGCGCTTCGGTAATCATCGGTAGAGATATGCCGACATCGAAGCTAAACAGACCGAAGTCAAACGCAAGATCAATTGAGGCCTGGTTATTACTAATATCGACATTGGCAGACACAAAACCCAGGTCGATACCCATTTGAATGCCTAACCGCCAGGCGGATGTGTCCGCCGCTGACCAGCTGAATTTTTTGCCGCTACTTTCGTCACCTTTGAAGCGTAATTGACTGCCGCCAGCCTTAATCAGGTTGGATTGCATGGCGAAACTGAATGGGCCGGCGGAGAAGCTAATATCGCCAGGCAGTTTTAACGCATAACCCCGGTTACGGGTGAAAATATCCCGGGATTCGTTGACGGTTGCTGCAAAACGGCCCATGCCTTCTACCGAGCTGGAGCCATAAAATTTAGTGAAATGGCTGTAATAGGTCACTGTGTGGGCGATAAACCCGAGCCAGCCGAAAGCTGATATCTCCGCGTTGGGGGCGTTTAGCGCGAGCATGTCATTTAGTGTGGTGATGGTCACCGTAGTGGTCGCCAGGTGCATTAACACCTGAGCACCGCTATAGACTTTACTGGCAGCCACCAGCGCGGGGATGGCACCAGATATCAGCGGACCTGCTGCGCTTTTGGCGATATTCGCGACCACCTCAATGCCCGCAGCGATACCATTTAACACCGCTGACGCCGCCTGACCGACGAATGGAATCGGTGATAACAGGGTGGCGTAACGGCGCAGGAAAGTCGGCATAGAGCCCAGGTGGTTGAGCCAGGACATCAGCCCTACAGCCTGGCCAATGGCAATTTCGTTGGCGACCATAGCCCGGTTGGTATAAGCCATGAAATTGAGGTCGCGAGCCTCTAGTACAGAAATGCTATAGGCCACCGAATCGGCAGCATTCTGCAGTTCCATCTGCTCGCTGGTGAGCTTACCTGCGCGATAGAGGAAAATAGCAGCCAGCGCAATCATGCCGGTCATCAATAAGATGAAGACTGCTGCCTGTCCGCGTTGACGGCTCGGTGGGCAAATAAGTGTCATGTTTGAGTTAACCCATAATAAAAACGCCGGCGAAGGCCGGCGTTTTTATCTGGACTAATAACTGCTACTGATCAAGCTGGTTGTTGTAGTTACCAAGGTCACGAGAGGTGCTAGCGTCACCCATGCCCGTAGCCGCACTACCCTGAGAGGCGGCAATGCCAGTGTTGGCCTGACCAGAAAGATCTTCAGCCATACCGCCCATCTGCTCGCGCAGGGTCTGGCCAAACATGGAATAGATGCCGATTGCTGCGACCGCAATCAATGCGACAATGATGATGTACTCGGTCATACCCTGACCGAGTTGCTTTAACTTTGATGGAAATTGATTCATTTTGAATGCCTCGAGTACAGGGTTGATGTAGGAATAATTCTGTGGGTTAGACAGGGTTAACGAGTGATTGTCCGCTGAAAACTGTAAAAAGCCAAGCTTTAGAGGGTAGCGATTGTTTTACGTTGCTAATTAACCGTATTTAATCGATCTAATCAATGTTGGTTTAGGGAGTTGGTACTTAAGTTTTGGATGTTAGAAAAACAGAATTATTAGCCTGGCTGCAATCGCTGTTCGGCGATCAGGACTGGCAGATTCAGCCTGCATCTGCCGACGCTAGTTTTAGGCGCTATTTTCGTATCCATGCCGGTTCTGTGATGAAAAACCGCCTGGGGTTAAGCGGTATTTCAACGCTGGTTGTTATGGATGCACCCCCGGATTTAGAACCCTGCGATGATTTTATTAACATTGCCGATCAACTGGGGTCAGCCGGGCTGCATGCGCCGGCCATTCTGGAGCAGAATCTGGAACAAGGTTTTCTATTGCTTGAGGATCTTGGTCAGCAGGACTATTTGGGTGAATTGAAAGCTGGTCGCGCAGATCAACTTTATGCAGATGCACTGGCAACGCTGTTGCAGATGCAACAGTTGCCGACCGGTGGATTGGCAGAATTTGATCAGCAGATGATTACTCGGGAGTTAGGCCTGTTTCGAGACTGGTATCTGCAAAGGCACTTAGGGCTAAACCCTGAGCTGGCGGATTTTAGTTTGGCGCCCTTATCAACATTGCTAATTGATAACGCGCTGTTGCAGCCACAGGTTTGGGTGCACCGGGATTATCACAGCCGTAATTTGATGGTTTGTGAGCAAAATAATCCAGGCATTATCGATTTTCAGGATGCGGTGCGCGGGCCCATTACTTATGACCTGGTCTCCCTGCTAAAAGATTGCTACATCCGTTGGCCGCGTCAGCAGGTTGTCGATTGGCTGGCAGGGTATTTTGAACGGCTTCAACAGCAGGTGCTCTGGTCGGACCAGCTACCGGAGTTTGATGAGTTTCTGCGTTGGTTTGACCTGATGGGTGTGCAGCGTCACATGAAGGCAATTGGTATTTTTGGCCGGCTTAATTACCGCGATCACAAACCCGGTTATCTGGCTGATATCCCCCGCTGTTTGGAATATCTGGCAGAGGTTGTAGAACTTCAACCAACCATGGCAGCCCTTGGCGAACTGTTCGACTGGATTAAGCAGCAGGAAGCACCCCATTGAAGGCGATGATATTAGCCGCCGGTCGTGGCGAGCGCATGGGTGAGTTAACCGATGATTTGCCGAAGCCGATGCTGGCGGTGGGTGGCGTGCCGATGATTGAACGCATGATTAATCAGCTGGCCGCGGCAGGCATTGTTGAACTGGTGATTAATATCGCCTGGCAGGGGCAGAAGCTGCGCGATTATCTTGGCGATGGTTCTCGCCTTGGGGTAACCATTAACTGGAGTGACGAGGGGCCATTGCCGCTGGGCACTGCTGAAGGTGTTCGGCGAGCCTTGCCGCTGATCGGTGACGAGCTGTTTCTGCTGGTCAATGGCGACTTGATTGGAAAAATTGGTTTTAGCGACCTGGTTTGCCAGCAACCGGAGTTTGCGCATTTAGTGCTCGTTGATAACCCCGGCCATCATCCTGTCGGGGACTTTTGCCTGGTCGATGGTTCTCTGGCTATGCTGGGAACTATTGATCAGGCGTTGACTTATATGGGTTGCGGCGTTTATCGACCCAGCCTGTTTCTGCAAAACGAATTGGCTGATTTAGGGCCCCTGCTCAAATTATCCATCGAGCAGGGGCTGACGATTAATGCACAGAAATTAACCGGCTGGTGGCTTGATGTGGGCACACCAGAGCGGCTCCGGCTTGCTGAGCAGTTGCTGCTCAAACCGCCCGAACAGTCCTAGCATTTGTTATTGCGGCAGCGGGGTTAGGGTGATTTCGACTCGGCGATTCTGGGCGCGGCCGGCAGCACTGCTGTTATCTGCGATGGGGCTGTTTTTACCGCTGCCGCGAATTACGAATCTTTGCGCTGAGAGCTGCCGGGACATTAAATATTGAGCCACGGAGCTGGCGCGCTGCTCGGAGAGCAGTTGGTTGAACTGGTCGCCGCCGGTGCTGTCGGTGTGGCCGTTGACGTTGACCAGGGTTTTATCAAACTCTTTTAATACCAGTACCACCGGATCAAGCACCGGATAGAAGCTCGCATTGATGTTGGCGCTGGCGCTGGAGAAGGTAACGTTGCCAGGCATGTTAAGAATGATGTTGTCGCCGTAGCGGGTCACGCTGACGCCAGTGCCCTGAAGTTGTTGGCGCAGTTTGGCTTCCTGTACATCCATGTAATAACCAACACCACCGCCGGTAGCTCCGCCAAGGACCGCGCCAATTAAGGCTTTATCGCGACGATCGTGGGCGCTATCGCCAGTGGCCATGCCAATCAAAATGCCGGTGGCGGCACCAATCAGTGCGCCCTTGGTGGCTTTGCTGGTCTGCTTTTCCTGGGTGTAAGGATTGGTGGTTGAGCAACCGCTGATCAATGTCGTGCCGATAATGAGTGCGGCAAATGGTTTACGGAAAAAATTCATGGCTGTTCCTCGCCTGGCTAGGTTGTTGTGGTTGAAGTCTGCTTTAAGGGACCGCTCGCTTGCAGGTCAGCGTGATAGGACGATCTGACCATAGGACCGGATGCGACGTTAGAAAATCCCATTTCGGTGCCAATTTCTGCAAAACGGTCGAATTGGGCCGGTTCTACATAGCGCAATACTGGCAGGTGGTGCTTGCTGGGTTGTAGGTACTGGCCGATGGTGAGCATCTGTACCTGGTGGTCACGTAGGTCCTGCATGACTTCAATTATTTCGTCATCGGTTTCGCCCACGCCTAGCATCAGGCCCGATTTGGTCGGTACCTGTGGGTGTAGCTGGCGAAATTCCTGCAGTAGTTTTAGTGAGCCGATGTAGTCGGCGCCAGGACGGACCGCTTTGTAAAGCCGGGGTACGGTTTCCAGATTGTGATTGAGCACGTCCGGCGGTGATTGACTGAGTAAATTGATAGCCGTTTCTGAGCGGCGTCTAAAATCAGGCACCAGAATTTCAATTGTGGTGTGGGGCGAGCGTTCACGAATTGCTGAGATGCAATTGGCAAAGTGACCAGCACCGCCATCTTTCAGGTCATCGCGATCTACCGAGGTGATGACCACGTATTTGAGCTCT
>JAESTY010000319.1 GCA_016763355.1 Immundisolibacteraceae bacterium | reverse complement strand
TGGGCGCGTTGATCGGCGGCTCATTAATTGCGTGGTGGGGTCTTGCTGGCTTTTTTGGGTCATTGGGGGTGCCGATGCTGATAGCTGGCTTGCTAACCCTGGTCTGTTTTAGCCGAAACGCTTCCTGAGGGGATGTTTGGATTTAATTGTTGCTGGCTCGCCTGGGGGCTTGCTGTGCTAGTGATTGACGATGAAATGTCTCTAATTCGACAGGCAGTAAAGGCTTGCTATACAGGAACCCCTGAATCACTTCGCATTGGTGTTCAGTTAAAAACTCTAGCTGTTTGGTGGTTTCTACCCCTTCGGCTACCAACTGCAAATTAAGGTTTTTGGCCATTGCAATGATGGTCTTGGTCAGCGCGTCTTTCTGATCAGTATCGTCGAGTCGACTAACAAACGAGCGGTCAATTTTTAGCGTGTCGATCGGAAACCGATCCAGGTAACTCAGGGATGAGTAACCGGTGCCAAAATCATCAACAGAAAGCGTCAGGCCAAGCTCTTTAAGCTGTTGCATCGAGGTAATAGCGCTTTCTATTTCGGTCATTAGTAAGCTTTCGGTAAGCTCTAATTCCAGGTCTCTCGGGTCAATATCAAATTCATCGATGATGGACGTCACCAGCTCGACAAAGTCGGGCTGATGAAATTGCAGGCCACTAAGGTTAACGGCGACCCGGAAGTCATCCAGTCCATGTGATTGCCACTCTTTTAGCTGCCGACAGACCTGGCGCAGTACCCAGCTGCCAATTGGCACGATGAGGCCTGATTCTTCTGCGATGGGGATAAAGTCGCCGGGTAGCATGGGGCCGAGTTCGGCGCTTTGCCAGCGGAGCAGGGCTTCGACGGCGATCATACGCCCACTGGTGACCTCCATTTGTGGTTGATAAGTCAGATATAACTCACCGGTATCGATGGCTTTGCGCAGCAGTGTTTCTATATTAAGGCGGGCGTGGGCGTTACCATCCATGGTTTTCTGGTAATAGTGAAATGCGTTTTTGCCGGTGTTTTTGGCCATATACATGGCTTTGTCGGCGTTTTTTTGTAATTCAATCAGCGTGGTGCCATCGTCCGGATAGATGGCGATACCGATGCTGGCTGTGATGTAAACCTCCTCTAGTTCGCACTGCTCAACTGTGCTACCGGTGTTGATGAGGAACGGTTGTTTCAGCGAATCAAGGATGCGCTGGGTAACAACCGCGGCGTCTTTTTTGTGCTGCAGGCCACTGAGCATGAGGGTGAATTCGTCGCCGCCGAGGCGGGCCAGGGTAGAAGAAACTTCTCGGGTGACCAGGTCACTGGTGCGTAGACTGGCGGTGAGACGTCTGGCAAAACCTTTTAGTAGTTGATCTCCGGCGTAGTGGCCTAATGAATCATTAATTATCTTGAACCCATCCAGGTCCATAAATGCGATGGCCAGGGGACGCTGAATTCGGCTATGTAATTTTAGCGCTTGCTCCATCTCGCGGTTGAATGCGGTTCGGTTGAACAGGCCCGTGAGTTCATCGTGATAGGCCAATCGGCGAATGATCTCCTGATCACGGCGCTGATCGGTGACATCCTGAATCATTCCTGATACCCACATGGGTTCGTGGTCAGCGTTGTGAAGCGGAGATGATTTGATGCGGATGATACGGTTATCGCCGGTTATTGAACGAATGCTGCATTCGCAGACATGAGCCCGCTGTCGATAACAGAATGCCTCTTTAAGGGTGGTGTGCTCGTCTTCATTGGCAAAAGCCAGTATTTCATCAAACCGGCTGAAGGCCCCGGTGGGATGACCGATGACGTCATAAAGCTCATCGGAGAATAACAACTCGTTGGTGACTAAATTATGATCCCAGTGGCCGATGTGAGCGACCCGTTGGGCCTCTGAGAGTCTTTTTTGGGTGGATATCAAACCTTTAAATGCCTTTGCAGATCGCAGCAGGTACCTGAGCCGTAACACCAGGATCGGCCAATGGAAGGGCTTGCGAATAAAGTCTGTCGCCCCCGCGTCATAGGCCATTTCTATCGAGTGACTATCACGGTCACCAGCGGCCATTAAAATCGGTAAATGGTCGGTTCCTGGCAGCTGACGAATTTGTCGACAGAGCTGAATACCTTCGCGGGCGGTTTCATTAATGTCGACAAGAACTGCTGCGGGCAGCCCTTTGGCTAGTGTACTTAGAACCAGATTGGATTCCTGTTCGAAAACCGCGAGAAACCCGGCTTCGGTTAACTGCTTTTCTAGCGGGGCCTGTATGGTCCTGTCATCGCTGACGATGATGATGGTCATCGCTGCATCTGGGTTTTCGCCAAGGTCCTCCCCAGTAATGAAATCTTTTAGCTCATCCCGAATCCGCACATGTTCGTGCTTTATCAGCATCAGGATAGACCTGGAGGTATCCGTGGTTTCGGATGTGATAATTTCTACCAGCTGCTGGCACAACACATTCATGACTGGGTGGGCTAGCGGCGCACACAGGCTTTGCAGGGCCCGGGCCACCCGAGTTGATTCGACTGGTTTGTTGTTAGCCAGCTGACGCTGAATTTTATCGATATAGAGCGGAAAGGAATTCAGATAACGCCGTGCCGATGCTGTGGTTATTGAGCCGTCACCGTATTCACGATGAGCCCTTAATACGAAATTGAAATGATGAGAAATAGTTGGGCTATCCAGCTGTTTTGGGGGCTGCTGATTAGCTTTTGTGTCCTGATTATCTATTGGTTCTGGAGGCGGTTTCATCAGGGAGGTGGCATTCCTTGCACTACAATCTAACGATTGTAGGTGGTGAAAAATTTTAGATAACCTCTAGTCGGCTGGATAGGGTTGTTCTTTATGCTGGTTTGGCGGTCGTCTGCTGTTTACCGGTGGCCAGGTTGGCGTGAAATTTGATCAGCAATAACCATGAAAATTGTGCCGAAAGTAGGGTGCCCAAAGGTTGGTAATGGTCGTTGGACACCCGGTTATAGACAGCTAGAAATTCAGGTTAAAAAATAAAGAATAGGGTTAGATAATGAAAAATTTGATTTGCTGTTTGATGCTGCTGTCAGCTGGGTTAGCACATGGGGAGCAGGGGTTTGATGTTAATTCGGTCGATATGAAAAAAATGATGGCCAAAATGGAACAGGTTCAATCCTGCATACAACAGATTGGTCAACGTAAATTAAAACAATTAGAGCAACGTACCCAGCAACTTCAGATAGAAGTTAAGCAATTATGTGCAGACGACAAACTGGCTCAGGCGCAGGCCAGGGCTGTGTCATTTGGCAAGCAACTGGCCAATGATGATCAGATAATCAGCATGAAAAGGTGTACAGAAATGATGACTGGGGTGTTGCCCAGTTCTCTGCTGCAGGTGTTTGAAGATCAGCTGGCGAGTCAGCATGTCTGTGGCTAATAGCAGGCTCGAAGCTCTGCGGGCAATGTTTATTTGATTGCCCAGTTGCAGGTGATTAACTCTTTTTAATGAATGGGCTTACCTGCGGGGGTGTTTAGCCGATAGGAACAGATATTCGGTGTAACCGTAACCAAAAGAGCCAGATAAGGATGTTAGGGACACTCGCCTGGATGATTATTGCGCTGGCGGCAGGATTACTGAGCATGAAGCTCTCAAAACCTGCGCGGGTGTTTCCAGCAGATTGGCGAAAAGTTAACGGTGCTGTTATCGCGATTAACAAAACCCAGGCTGACATCCGTGACCGGCTTAGTTCCGTGAGGGATTTGGGCTGCTTACACAGACCGATTATCGAGTACCAATGTGGTAATCGGTTTTGGTTTGAAGCCGATCTAGATGCTCAACAATTTGACCTCAAGGTTGGCGACTCCGTAACTGTGCTATTGGTCAACAATAATCCGCTAGTGGCCTGTTTAGATATTGTTGTTGTGGATGACAGCAAGCTACCAACAGTGCTGATGGCCACCGCAATCACAACCTGGCTGGCTGGGCTCTATCAATTTATGTATGCCGCCGACGCTGTCACCATCGATAACAGTGTGTTTGTAACGACAATGGTTACTGGGTTGTTACTCGGGGTCATGGGTAAATGCCTTAAAAATCCCTTAGGTGCCGAGTCTGGCTTTGCTGAGAATGCGATCGAGGTAATCGACTAGCTGTTCGATTGTTTGGGTGAAGTAACAATCGATATCATTAATTTAACATAATAATGAAAATGCGATTTTACCGTTTTCAAAAAAATGAAAAAATGCTATTGAGATCAAAAGGGTAGCAGCGGTCCCAACCCGGGCATCGTTAATTAGCTTGGAAATTCTTTCCCAGGTCGATTTTTCATCTTTATTGGTTGTTCTTTCGATTGTTGCTTCTAGCAAAACTGGCGCAGGATCAATTTCTAACAATGCCGCCATTTTGATGGCCGTTTTGTTTTTTACGCTGCCGCCATGTCGAACAACGCTGATCGATGATCTGGTATGACCTAGCATTTTTGCTAGTGCATAGTCGCTAGGCAGGTCATGTTTGGTTTTTATTTGATCTAAATATTGGTTGATAGTGATCATATTAAAATCCTTATTTATAAATAATTCTCTGTTCGAAGTAGCCTTCCGTGCATCTGGCTACTGTCGCGTTTAATTCTTTGGTCTTTCCTAAACATTGTTCAATATTTTTACCGGGTACCCATATCTCGGTAGTCACTGCGTTTTTTGTTATCGATAAATTTTTCTTTTTAATCA
>JAESTY010000318.1 GCA_016763355.1 Immundisolibacteraceae bacterium | reverse complement strand
GGCTCGACAGCGACCGGCCGCTGGATTAACCAGGCGATGGCTCATCGTGAAGGTGGCCATCCGGCGGCGCTGATTGCTGAGACCGGTGGTCAAAACGCGATGATCGTTGACTCAAGCGCATTGGCAGAGCAGGTGGTTACTGATGTCATTAACTCCGCTTTTCTCAGCGCCGGCCAACGCTGTTCAGGCCTACGAGTGCTCTACCTGCAGGAAGATATTGCCGATCGGATTATTGACATGCTCAGGGGCGCGATGGCGCAACTTAAAATCGGCGATCCTGCGGATGTTAGTAACGATATCGGCCCGGTTATTGATGCCAGAGCGCTGCAGAGATTAGAAACTCATTGTGACTATCTAGACGGGCCAGACGTAGTCGCAGAGTTGTTGTATCGCTGTGAGCTTAGTGACGGTTGCGGCCAAGGTTATTTTTTTGCGCCGCGGCTCTATCAAATTGGTTCTATCGAATTACTACCCCAGGAAGTATTTGGTCCTGTGGTGCATATCATCCGCTATCCAGGCACAGGTTTTAATCAGGTGATTGAACAGGTTAATCGCACCGGCTATGGATTGACCCTGGGATTACATAGCCGACTCGAGAGCCGTTGGCAGCAGACCATCGATCAGGCCAGAGTGGGCAATATTTACATTAATCGCGATATGGTCGGTGCGGTGGTCGGCGTGCAGCCTTTTGGCGGTCAAGGGTTGTCCGGTACCGGTCCAAAGGCCGGTGGACCGCTGTATTTGAGTCGACTAATGCGCTGGCCAACCTTTGCTAATACGCGATTGTCCAAACAGCCTGTTGATGATCCAGGCGGGACAGATCTGCCTGATGTTAACGGCCAGCAGGGTCTGTTAAAGGCTATGGCGGCAGTTCAGGTGCGCTGGGGTAACCAGCCATTATCGACCCGGGCAGCTTTGATTAACCGGATGGCAGACTGGCTTAAGGACCATGATCTAGCGGTTGAGATGTCTATGGGCCATAAACAAACTTTAATCTCAGCGATTGCGGAGTTACTCGAGCAGGGTAACCAATTGTTAGCTGACGACTGGGCCATGCCAGGCCCAACCGGTCAGCGTGATGTCTATTTTCTGCACAGTCGAGGTTTGGTGCTATTGCTTGCAGATTCTGCTCGGCCAATTGATCTGGTGGGCTGCCTTTTCCAGCTTCTGAGCGCGTTGCTCTGTGGTAACACGGTAATGATTATCAGCGCTGAAAATCAATTATCTGTGGATGCTGGCTTCTGGAAAAAATGTTTGTCGTTACTGCATCAGCAGGGGCTGCCGGATTCGTTAGTCAGTCTATTGTCAATGGCGCATTTGTCCTCGCTACTTGCTCATGAGGATCTCAGCGCGGTGGTGCTGGTAGCGGGTTCTGACCGATTGAAGTCTGTTGAACAACGGTTGGCAAATCGACCGGGTGCGCTAGTACCGTTAATTACTGAATTGGCTGCCAGACCACTGATAGCCAGACTGTCACAGGAAAAATCAATTTCTATTAACAGTTCCGCTGCGGGTGGCAATGCAGAACTGTTGTGTTTGGGCGATTGATGGCAGACCAATAATCATGTAGTGCATCGGTTGACGTCTAGTTTTAGGTCGGTTTTTAATTTGGTTTCAGGTTTGGTCTAACAGATTTAGCCTGACAATCAATCGATCGCCGGGTTGTAGGTATTCGTTAGGATTAATCTTGTTCCAGCCAACCAGCTGGTTAACCGAAACCCCAAACCGAGTTGATATTGCTGCCAGTGAATCGCCCCGTCTTACTTTGTAATTAACCACCGAATCAACCCGCTGCTGCGAGGGTGGCCCGGGAGCAATTGCGTAGGGCTGCGGGTCACGCACTCTGAGCAAGCTATTCAGGGCCAGGGTGCCGGCGCTGAGGCCCGGATTGCAGCGTTTCAGGTGGTTTACTGATACCTGATAATGGCGAGACAGATCCCAGAGCGTATCGCCTGACTTCACCTGGTGGAACAGACGTTGTCCCCGACAGGAAGCCGCCAGCGGCATTGGTAGGGCGGCGGCGCTAGGAATTAACAGGTAACGACCGGCTCGAATAAACTGGTTGTTGATCTGATTGCTTTGCTGGAGCACCGCAACCGTGGTGCCGTATTGACGCGCAATCGAACCCAGATTATCGCCTGGCAGTATCAGATGACGTTGCCAGCTAATGCGCTCATCATCGGCCAGTGATTGAAGACCAATTCGCAGGCCTTCAGCAGCAGCGACCGGGACCAGAATTCGATGGGGCCCCTGTGGGTCTGTTGCCCATCGGTTTAACGATGGATTCAGTTTGCGCAGCTCATCCGCATCGAGCTTGGCGAGTCGGCTGATTTGCCCCAGGTCGGTCTGTTGGCCCAGTTCAATGATCTCGAAATAAGGCTGATCGATAATCACCGGCAGTTCAATGCCCAGCTGTTCGGCGTGTTTAACCACTCGCGCCAGGGCTAGCAGTTTGGGCACGTAGGCAGCGGTTTCGCTACTTAATGATAAATCTGAAAAATGTACTTTATGAGAGGACGACTTCTGCGCAACACGGATCTGTCTGGAGACCCGACCTGCGCCGGCGTTATAGGAGGCAATGGCCATCAGCCAGTCGCCTTTAAACTGTTTGTGTAGCTGTTGCAAGTAGTCCAATGCGGCATCGGTAGAGGCGGTAACGTCCCGGCGCTGATCACTCCACCAGGTCTGGTTGAGTCCAAACATGCGTCCAGTTGAGGGAATAAACTGCCAAAGTCCAGCAGCACGGGCGTGAGAATAGCCGTAGGGCTGGTAGCCACTTTCAACAATCGGCAGCAGAGCCAACTCCATTGGTAGGCCACGGCGCTCAATTTCGCTAACCACATAATGTAAATAGGGCCGCGAGCGCTTCCAGACTCGCTGCAGGTAAGCCGGGTTTCTCTGGTGCCAGCTCAGTTGTTGATCGATGGCTGGATGGTCATAGTCCGGTAGTGCCAGACCTGCGGAAATTTTGGCAATCAGGTCCAGCGGTAATGGTGGCGGCGCTGGTATTGCCGCTATCGGTTGAACCGGCTCTGTCTGCATGGCTGCGGCTTGAAGTGGAATTTGGCCATTGACGGCTGCGGAACTAGTCGGAGATGGCAATGGGTAACTGCAAGACAGCAGACCGCAGCAGAATAGTAGCGACGCAGTGATGCGTCCCAGTCGGGTATTGGATATCAGCATGCGGGCTATTTTACCCGCAATTTGGTTGAATGATGGATACAGGTTGTTGTTACCGACAATTGATTTCAGCATAGGCTTGGGTGTTAGGTAATCGGTTGTTATCCAGCTGAGTTTAGTTTGGATTGAACTAGCCTTACTGGGGTTGGTTGATGATCGACCAGCGATAATTGGCTGGTCAAAAAGCGAATGAGTGATAATCAGCGTGACTGAGTTTGAATGACCCAACCAGTCACCTAATTTTGTTTTTACGGATCTTTCAAATGACAAGAATT
>JAESTY010000317.1 GCA_016763355.1 Immundisolibacteraceae bacterium | reverse complement strand
CCGCACCGCCACCGACCACCAGACAGGTCTGACCGCGTAGATTCATAAAAATGGGGAAATAATCCATATCGGCTCTCAACCTGCTATCGAACTACTAATTCCAAAAACCTGTATTACTCGCCACTGCACCACCCCGGTAACCAATAACAGCGCTATCAGATTCAGCCACAGCCCCGCTTTAGACATCTGTGCAATGGTGATTCGACCACTGCCAAACACAATGGCATTAGGCGGGGTCGCAACCGGCAGCATAAACGCACAACTGGCAGCCACTGTCGCCGGCGCTGCTAATAACATCGGGTGATAGCCCGCAGCCACCGCCAGTGCTGCAATAACCGGTAGCAAGATGGCAGTAGTGGCCATATTGCTACTGAGCTCAGTCAGCGCCACCACCACAGCAACCACTGCCAGGGTTAATAAAGGTAACGACCAACCACCGATAGACTGCAGTTGCTCACCAAACCAACCGGAGAGGCCACTGCTACTGACTGCTGCGGCCAGGCTTAAACCACCGCCAAATAGCACCAACACCCCCCAGGGCAATTCTTTAAGATCTTCCCATGCCAACACGAATTTGCCCTGACGCCAGTTCAATGGCAACACAAACAGCAATAATGCAGCCGCAATGGCAATACCCGCATCGGTTAACAGTAACTCGGGCCAGGCACTGATAATCCAGCCACGACTGATCCACATTAATGCGGCACCCGCAAACACCATGGCAACCAGTTTTTCTGCTCGGCTCATGGTCTTTAGTTGATCGAGTTCATCACGAATATAGTCCTGCTCACCCATACCCCCGCTTACCCGGGGCGGATACACCAGGTGAGTGAGTACCCACCAGGTGGCGATCAGCATCAATACAGAAACCGGTAAGGCAACCTGCATCCACTGCATGAAACCAATTTCAAGCCCGTAAGTGTCCAGCATAAAGGCGGCGATAAATCCGTTAGGAGCTGTGCCAATCAAGGTTGCCACCCCGCCCAGGGTTGCCCCATAGGCAATTCCAAGCAACAGACAAAGACCAAAGTTTCTTAGCTGAACCCCTTCAACACCGCGCTGTTGCTGGTAATCAATCAATGCAATCCCAATTGGCAGCAGCATCATGGTGGTGGCCGTATTCATCATCCACATACTTAAAAATGCTGACGCCAACATAACCCCGGCAACCAGCATCACATCGCTATGACCGGTTCGATAAACAATTTGCAGTGCAATTCGCCGATGCAGTTGATGACGTTGCATGCAATGCCGATAATGAAACCACCCATGAACAACATCACCAGAGGATGGGCGTAGGGCGCAGTCGCTACCTTGATTGGCGAAATACCCAATAGCGGAATCAGCACAATCGGCAGCAGTGCTGTTGCCGCTATCGGTAATGCCTCGGTCAACCACCAGCAGGCCATCCACCAGGCAAGCCCCAGGGTATGCAAAGCCGCAACTGGCATAGACTCACCCTCTCCACCCCACCAGAGATCGCTAAGAATAATCAGTGCTGCACCCAAAGGACCGGCAATAAAGCCGGTTCTTTTGACCCAACTATAAGAGCCTCCCCGATCTACTGGCGCTACGGCCTGCTTAGTCATTATTTTTCCAGGTTAATTTTTTAATGGTGACAGCCAATGTTTTTGTACTGTTAGATCAATCATTTTAAATCTGGTTAACACCCAGACCAATACAGTTTTCTGACCAGCGTGGTGAACGATAGCTATTATAAGGTAGCAAGATCGCTGAAATAACAATCCTGACTACTAGTGTTCAACTACGGTAAATAAATGAGGATAAAACGATGGACCTACAACTTACCCAGAAGGTGGTACTGGTCACTGGCGGCACCAAGGGAATTGGATTTGCTGCGGCAACCACCTTTGCAGAAGAAGGTGCGCAACTGATCATCACCGCAAGCACCGAACAATCCCTGCAGCTGGCTGTTAGTAAAATCGAAGCGAGCACCGGTGTAACGCCAGACGCCTATTGCTGCGATGTCACCAGTGACTCTGCCGTGGCCAAACTGACAGACACTCTGACCAGTCAATACGGACGCATAGATGTACTGGTTAACAATGCAGCAGGAAAAATTCCGATTGGCGATTTTCTTAATATCGATAGCCAGACATGGCTCGATGGCTGGAACCAGAAATTGCAGTGCTACGTACGCATGGTTCAGGCGGTGTTTCCGATCATGCAGAAACAGGGTGGAGGCCGCATCGTTAATGTGGTCGGTACGGCAGCCAGAAGTCCCAAAGCCTCTTATATGGCCGTCGGGATGAGTAATGCTGCACTGATCAACTTCAGCAAAAGCCTTGCTGAACGAGGTGCGGAGCACAACATTCTAGTGGTTGGTGTGTCTCCTGCAGGCGTTCGCACCGAGCGTTGGCAGCGCTTAATCCAGGGCCGTGCAGACGGCGAAGGCAAAACCAGGCAGCAATTGCAGGCTGAGATCGACGCCACTCTGCCATTAAAGCGCATGGCTGAACCCAAAGAAATCGGTGATGTAATCTGCTTCATGTCCTCACCGAGAGCCTCCTATATCTCCGGCTCTATCGTCACCGTAGACGGCAATTCCACCGAGGGTGTTTTTAACTAATCTGCGTGGAGGCTGGTGACTCAATTAGGTAAGCAAAAAAAGCTCTTAGCTGTGCTCTTAATTTTTTGACTAACTGCATGAACATGACCAGTAGGCCGCCTAATACCAGGCCGGTAATGAAATTAGCTGCCAAACCGGGAAGCTCGATCAACGCGTAGTGAATCCCTGCAATGTTGTGTACATAGAGTCCGCCTCCAACCAGCAGCATAGCCACTGTACCAACCACGCCTAGTAAACGAATCAGCGGCGGCAACAAATCGACTAATGCCTGGCCAATTCGAGCTAAGCAGGTAGCAAACACCCCGGCTCGAGTTTGGCTTAAGTCAATCAGATAAAGCCCGGCATCATCGAGCCGCACTAGCAGTGCTACCAGGCCATAAACGCCGACCGTCGCCAATAACGCGATTAAGCTAACCACCGTAACCTGCATGCCAATAGACGCATCAGCTACGGTACCTAGTGTAATGACCACTATTTCAATCGATAGAATAAAGTCAGTACGAATCGCAGCGCTTATTTTTGCAGCCTCTCGAGCAACAATTTCAGCTGCATCGACGCTATCGCGCGCTGCCACTTGCTCAGGCTCATGTTCGGCAAACCATTCGGAAATAGTTTCAGCACCTTCATAGCAGAGGTATGCCCCGCCAATCAGCAGGATCGGCACAATAACCCAGGGCATAAAAGCGCTGAGCAAAAAAGCCACAGGCAAAATAATCTACTTGTTTAAAAACGAACCTTTAGTAATCGCCCAAATAACTGGAAGTTCTCTTGAGGCATGAAAACCGGTGGCCTTTTCCACATTCACCGCCAGGTCATCACCCAAAATGCCTGCGGTATTTTTTGCTGCGACTCGGCTCATTGACGCGACGTCATCCAGTAGCACTGCTATATCATCAAGAATTGCAAACAGACCAACTGCCATGCTTGTTGCCTATCTATTTAGAATTAAATTTCAAGATTCTAAAAAAACACTATTTCATCGCGTCCAAATAAAAAGCCCGCTGATAACGTTCGACCAACGTTATCAGCGGGCAGTGTTACCCGGTGAACATACCGCTTAGTTATTGATAGGCGTCAAATAATCCGATAGCGATGCCTCGGCAAACCACTTTAATACCAGCCACACAGGCTTTCTGAGTCTGCAGATCATCTACATCAATATAAGAATCCAGCATTCTCAGCCCATCATTACCGTGTTCCATTTCCACCTCTCCACCGTGGATATCAAACCATTCGGTATCTTCTTTAGTAAGGCCATAATGCTCAATCACGGCTGTGCCCATGCCACCAAAAATACGCGGGGTTACGGTTTCAATCCCTACAGCCAGCGCAGCCATGCCTTCGATCCAGGGACGGTGATAACAATAGGCCTCCAACACCATCCGTAACGACACCATAAAATCGTCAGCGTCATGATCCCAGTCTGGTCCGTTAACAATGGCTTCTCCATCGCCGCCAAGTTTGGTAATCGCATGAGCCAGCATAAATGGATGGTCACGTTCGATGAAGGCGTTCTCAAGCAGCGCAGCTTTTACTTTGTGGTCATTTTTAGGTGCCCGCGCCGCAAGTGCAGCCACATATTCGGGGAATCCGGTAATCACCCAACATAGATCCGATAATAATTTGATCAACTTGTCACGGGGAAAAGTACCCGCTCGAATCTGATCCATTACCGGATGGTTAAAACCTTCCTCGGCAAGCGGTATTAGCAACTCATCGCGGGTTTCAATTAACCAGGCGCCTTTAACATCAACCAGATAATTAGACGCTTCCATTGCAGCTGTAGACATGATGTTTCCTCCTCAGGAAATTGACAGACTCTCACTCTATGAAATGATTACCTTCATCCTTGAAATTTACACCCTACTCCAAAATTTCTGTTCCCTCTAGATCCAGCTTTCCTAACGCCACCCATACTTTAACGTAGATCGATCTCGACAATCAGGCTTCAGCAAAGGGATCACATCCCCATCATTCGGTTTTCAATCAACAAAGCCTAATTGATCAATATCTTTAAAACACTTTCTCTGGATATCCTCGTTGGAGTCATATTGGTAATACTGTAATAGCTCAGTTATGTACTGCTCTGAACCACTACGGGCCTCGGCAACTACCGTTTCTTCCAACAGTACTCGCATTTCCTGAAACATCCCCAGGGCAGGCCCCAGTTCAGGAAACCGCAGCCCCGATTTATGGTATTCACGCTGAGCTGAATAGTCGTTACGAAAACCTGAAATTTCAAATCGAAACTCATTGAGTCCGCTCGCATTCAGGTTCGACGCAATTTCCAGTCGAGATAAAACCCGTGCGGTACTAAACTGACGGCCCAAATCACTCAGCCGGTCATCACCAAACAGCTGAAGGTAATGACTAGGGTCATCTAACTCGCCATTAAACAGCTGGCACCAGAGAAAAATCGCCCTCTGGCCATAACAGTTACGGGTGAACATCCAGAACTCACCACTTTGATCAGAAACCCCGTCCCAATAACGAGTTGCATGAATACCCATAAATGCAACTTGTTCAATTTGCCAACGCAATGACCGCTGGCTATCACTGAGAATCATCCTCCAGCCCGCCCTATCTGCCGCGCATCAAAATTAGATTCGGATCGAGGGTTCAAAGCTCTGTATACAGCAACAATTCCATGATTATATTGGGTCATCATCAGGTCGTTCTACTCTATCGGTTAACACCTTTCGTGTTGGCTAACAGGACCACCCATCACCAGCCCCTAACATTAAATCAATATTACTTATCTGTTTGCGGAATCATCTTTTCAAACAGATGCACCCCGGCTGGAAAACTGGTTCGTTGCTGGGCTGAGCGAACCCAACCGTGATTCTGAATTTCAAACCAGTTCGGATCATCAAAGCTACCACCAGCGATACCGCGGGCTCCGGCAAAAAACTCAGCGGTCCAGGTCACAGTCGTCCCGCAATTTGCACAAAACTCCATATTACCGAAGCGACCACTTTCATCTGACTCAAACCGGTACAGCTTACGTTCTGCATCGTTAAATTCGACCTGTTGCTCCTTAAAATAAGTCGAAATACCGTACGAACTACCGGTGCGTTTCTGGCAGTTCGTACAGTGACAAATATTGGCTCGAAATGGTTCGCCGGTCACCCGGTAGCGCACTGCGCCACAAAAACAGCCACCTTGATGAATCTTATCGCTCAATCTATTTCCCTGGCCTGTGTAGTCATTAGCTAATGGCGCCTCTCGTGTTAGACCCTATCAATCTATCTGGCCCATCAATTCCCGCCAGCGGCGCAACGGCGCCTGGGCACCAACCTCCGAATCCCCTCGACCGCTGACCGCTGGATCAAGGCCCATTTTTCTGGCTTCTTCATCCGGCCCATCAATCACCGCTGCATTGCCACGGGCATAACCCTGCTGCCATTGAACAGCTTTACCCTGAAAACCACGTTGGCAAGATTCCATGACTACCTGATCATCAGGTGTTGCTAACCCGGCAGGACCGAGGAAATCCTCAAATTGTCTTAACCGCAACGCCCTGGCCTCAGCTGGCTCACCCTTTGGTGCGATGCAATAAACCTCTACCCGGGTTTTATCAACCGCAACCGGATGCATGACTCGTAAAGTCGTGGAGGATTGATCCATCAACCAGAGATTAGGAAACAATAACTGAAAACGCACACAGTCAATCAACCAGTCGGCCTTTTCCTTGTCAAACTTCTGTTCCAGATATTCACGGGACTGGGCCAATGGTCGGTCTTCGCCGTTAGGCATCCAGGCCCAGGCAGTACCGTGACCATGACCCAGATCATAAACAGCACCGGGAAGGTCTTTCATCTGACTGACGTCTATGGTTTTGAGTGCTTCTTTAGGACCATCGTCCCGACGCGCAGCCAACGCGATGTAGCCCGTATGCACTGGAAAAAAATGATAGCCGTCCGGATTTTCAAGCTGCAGTTTCCAGTTCGAGGTGGTGGTGTAGTGCACGCCGCCTTTAAGCACCTCCAACCCATCCGGTGATTTATCGACAAACATATCGATAAACACCGAAGCATCGCCGAGCCAGGTCTCTAATGGCTCAACGTCTTCAACAATACTGCCAAAGATAAAACCACGATAAACCCCAACCTGGCCCAGTTTGCGCAGATTGTGATTGGTATTGTCAAAGTATTCAGGATAGTGCCCGTTGGCATGGTCATTAACATCAATGCAGGTACCTTCACTGTCATAGACCCAACCATGATAGGGACACATAAAAGTGGGTTTGTTGCCGCGCTTGGTCATGGTTAGCTGTGAACCACGATGGCTACAGGCATTGATAAAGGCGTTAATTTTGCCATCTGCGGCCCGGGTCACAACCACCGGCTGGCGGCCTATTTGGGTCGAGAAATAGTCATGTTCGTTGGGTAGCTGCGATTCATGGGCCAGATATACCCAGTTGGTTTCAAAAATCCGCTCTATTTCCAGTTCGAAAATTTCAGGATCCTGAAAAATACGCCGGGAAACATCGAAGCGTTGTTCTTGCTTGTCATCGACAATCAGGTCGCGAAGTTCAGCCGCCTCGATAGATATAGCGTCGGTAACTCGATCCACAGCTGCTCTCCTCCTCAAAAAAACAACGATTAATATGTCGGGAAAGAACCTCCCATATAAAGGTTGACCTTAACTTGGCTGCTTAGTTAATTGCAATCATCATATCACAGGTACGGCAGTTGAATGATCACAAAATAGGCCAATAAGAGGTTTGGCCCCTGAACAAAACAATCCAGTAAGCTGAAGATTCGAGCAAATCGGATTCATGACAGAAAACTAAAGATGGCGGAGAGGGTGGGATTCGAACCCACGTGGGGCAAAGCCCCCAACCGATTTCGAGTCGGTGCCGTTATGGCCACTTCGGTACCTCTCCGGGGTATAACCGGACGCAAAAATTGCTAGATTTTTTGATCTGGAATCACAATCAGGACAGTTGCTGCACCTGATTTTTTGCGTTTCAAAATTATATCATCGCAACCAGATTTTATTCGACAGATTTACCCTTTTGGCTACGCTCGGAACGTCTTTTTCTGATCCCTGCTAACGTCACTACCGGGCCAGAAACCGCATAACTAAAGGCCATCAAAAAAAGTACTACGGGTGGATCTGTGGCAAATACTGCAAGCGCAACAATCATCAGCACACTGGTAAAAAACGGAATTCGCTCTCGAAAATTAATATTCTTGAAGCTATTAAATCGAATGTTACTGACCATCAGACCCGCACACAGAAAAGTAACCACCCCCATAAACACCATCATTGCAGGATGGGTTAACTGATAGTCGAAACTGACCCAGACCATGGCAATGATCAAGCCCGCAGATGCGGGGCTGGAAAGCCCCTGGAAATGGCCCTTATCTATCATCCCAGACTGAACATTAAACCGAGCCAGTCGCATTGCCGTGGAGGCGGTATAAACGAAGGCTAACATCCAGCCAAGTTTGCCAAACTGATTAAGCGCATAAAGATAGACCAATAACGCCGGCGCAACACCAAAAGCCACCATGTCGGTCATCGAATCGTACTGAGCACCAAAATCAGTCTGGGTGTTGGTCATACGAGCGACTCGACCGTCGAGCCCATCCATAATTCCTGCAATCAATATTGACAAGGCGGCAGTGTCAAACTGGCCGTTGACCGCCGCAACAATGGCATAAAAGCCTGCGAACAACCCAAAGGTTGTAAACAGGTTAGGCAGTAAATAAATACCGCGTCTACGCTTAGCCATGGTTGCGACGCTCAGTCAAAATTAGCCAATATTTTCAATATTGAACTCGGTTAGTTACGTTCACGGTCAACGATTTTATTGGCTTTGATCCACGGCATCATGTCGCGCAGACGAGCACCAACTTCCTCGATCTGGTGTTCCCGGCCAATGCGTCGACGCGCTTTTAAGGTCGCTGCACCGGCCTGGTTCTCCAGAATGAATTCTTTGGCGAACTCACCATTTTGAATCCGGGTCAGCACCTTTTTCATCTGCGCTTTGGTCTGATCGGTAATGATCTGCGGACCAACAGTGAAATCACCGTATTCTGCGGTGTTGGATATTGAGTAACGCATGTTGGCAATGCCGCCTTCGTACATCAGATCATCAATCAGTTTAAGCTCGTGAAGACACTCGAAATAGGCCATTTCAGGGGCATAGCCCGCTTCCACCAGGGTTTCAAACCCAGCCTGAACCAGTGCGGTGGTGCCGCCACAAAGCACGGCCTGCTCACCGAACAAGTCAGTTTCAGTCTCTTCTTTAAAACTGGTTTCAATCACACCGGCACGACCACCGCCAACCCCTGAAGCATAAGCAAGCGCAATTTGCTGCGCCTGACCACTGGCGTCCTGATGAACTGCAATCAGGCAAGGCACCCCACCGCCGGCACTATAAGTGGTGCGGACCAGGTGGCCGGGGCCCTTGGGAGCGATCATCACCACGTCCAGATCAGCACGCGGCAAAATTTGCTGGTAATGAATGTTAAAACCATGGGCAAAAGCCAGTACTGCGCCCTGCTGGATGTTAGCTTCGATGACTTCGGCATAGAGGGCGGACTGATTTTCGTCAGGCACCAGCACCATAACCACATCAGCCCGCGCTACTGCGGCGGCGGGATCGAGTACGGTCAGTCCTTCGGCCTCAGCTTTAGCGACAGAACTTGACTGCTTACGTAATCCGACCGTAACTGCCACACCAGACTCTTTCAAATTCAGTGCATGAGCATGGCCCTGTGAACCGTAACCAAGAATTGTGACCTGCTTGTTTTGAATCAGCTGTAGGTCTGCATCTTTATCGTAAAAAATTTTCATGGTTTTACCTGTTGTTAATCAAAACTAAGAATATAAAAATTTAAAAAATGGCTTTACTGGAACCAACCAGTTACCCGGTCAAAAAGATTGCAAGCAATATCAGTACGGCTGTTACGGCGCAGCGAAATTCTATCTGCAAGTTAACCACTGACGACAGCTCTCAATGACTAAATTTTTAGTGCTTTGCCACCACGAGAAATCGCACATGGGCCTGAGCGGACCACTTCAATTAAGCTACCCGATTCAATAACATCGAGAAAACCCTTCAACTTGTCATTATCACCGGTCACCTCGATAACAACCCCCTGACGGGTAATTTCGACTATATGAGCATTGAAGGCTCTGACTACCCGGTCGATCTCATCTCGAGAAGCTGCGCTGGTGGCTCGCACCTTGACCAGCATTAACTCACGGTCAAGATGATCACCGTCAGTAATGTCCATCAGCTTAATCACATCAATCAGCTTATTTAACTGTTTGACGATCTGCTCAACAATGCCTGCATCTCCGATGGTCACCACCGTCATCCGCGAAACCGTAGGATCATCACTTGGCGCTACCGTCAGTGACTCTATGTTGAAACCACGAGCAGAAAACAGCCCAGCTACCCGACTCAAAGCACCCGGTTCATTTTCGAGCAACAGCGAAATAATACGACGCATGACTACGCGAGCTCCGGGTTGCGGTGAGTCTGATAGGGGGAATAACGCATTTCGTGGTGTCCACGACCCGCTTCGACCATCGGGTAAACATTTTCACTCTGATCAGTAATGAAATCCATAAATACTAGCCGGTCCTTAAGCGCTAGCGCCTCTTTTAACGCGCCCTCAACATCCGCAGGCTTGTCGATCTGCATACCCACATGACCATAAGCCTCCGCTAGTTTCACGAAATCAGGTAACGCGTCCATATAAGAGTGTGAATAGCGACTTTTATACTGGAATTCCTGCCATTGCCGCACCATTCCCAAATAGCGATTATTCAAATTAATGATTTTAATCGGCAGATCGTATTGCTTACAGGTAGATAGCTCCTGAATACACATCTGAATACTGGCTTCGCCGGTAATACAACCAACAGTCGCATCTGGCATTGCGATCTGCGCACCCATTGCCGCTGGTAAGCCATAACCCATGGTGCCAAGTCCACCCGAGGTTAACCAACGTCGAGGCTTGTCAAAACCGTAATATTGAGCAGCCCACATCTGATGCTGGCCAACATCGGTTGATACAAAGGCATCACCATCGGTCAATCGATGAAAGATTTCGATGACATTCTGTGGTTTGATCAACTCATCGCTAACTTCATACGCCAGGCATTCCTGACTACGCCAGCCATTGATCTGTGCCCACCAGGCAGCCAATGAATCCTGGTCAACCTGTCGTTCTGACTGTTGTAACTCCACTAAACAATCTTCGAGAACATCACTCACCTGGCCAACGATGGGCACATCAACTGCAACATTTTTAGCAATCGATGCAGGGTCGATATCGACATGAATAATTTTCGCGTAAGGACAGAATTTTTCTAACTCCCCGGTTACTCGATCGTCAAAACGAGCACCAATCGCGAACAGCACATCGCACTCATGCATAGCCATGTTGGCTTCCATGGTGCCATGCATGCCCAACATGCCCAGATTCTGTTGATCTGATGCTGGAAAACCGCCCAGCCCCATCAGGGTATTGGTAATTGGAAACCCTAACCAGCGTACAAGCTTAGTAAGCTGCTCGGACCCATTACCTAGCACCACACCACCGCCGCTATAAACCATTGGTCGACGTGCTCGCAGCAGCATGTTGACTGCTTTTCGAATTTGTCCGGCGTGGCCTTTCTCGACCGGATTGTATGAACGAATCTCCACCGACTCAGGGAATTTGTAACTGGCTTTTGCCGCGGTCACATCTTTCGGGATATCAACAACCACAGGACCCGGACGGCCAGTACTGGCAATAAAAAAAGCTTTCTTCAGGGTAATAGCAAGATCCTTAACATCTTTAACCAGGAAATTATGCTTTACACAGGGACGGCTGATACCAACGATATCCACTTCCTGAAACGCATCATTGCCTATTAAAGGTGTTGCTACCTGCCCGGTAATCACCACCATTGGAATAGAGTCCATGTGGGCAGTGGCAATACCAGTAATCGCATTGGTTGCGCCTGGACCCGAAGTTACCAGGGCTACACCCGGCTTGCCGGTTACCCGTGCATAAGCATCTGCCGCATGAGTAGCTGCCTGCTCATGACGAACCAGAATATGCTCGACGCCACCCCGTTGAAACAGCGCATCATAGATATGCAGCACTGCCCCACCAGGATAACCAAACACATGTTCAACACCCTCATCCTGAAGAAACTGTACGAGAATGTCTGCCCCTGTTATTTCCACCTTCTACTCCAAATTACACTTCTAACGCATAAGACAAAACACACACCACAACGTTACCTGGCCGCTTATCAACCAATATTTTCAATAATTGACAATATTGATTATAGATCAGATGGTTATGATTAAAACCTTAAAACTATTATTTAAAGGTCGCAAATTCATAAACCGATATTGCTGACCAGCTAACACAGCTTAGGTTAGCGATTATAATCCAGTGATGACTCAATGCGCCCATCTAACTTCTTAAAGAACTCAAGAAAAAACCGTGCAATTGGTGGGCTACGCTTAAAATTAAAAATCTAGTTAGATAATGGCTAGATAAAATCATCAAACTTACTCCATAAAGTCTGTAACCGATGCACAAAAAACAACAACCAGCAGATCATCCAGCAGCAAAGAGTGAACACCGAAATTCGAGCCCAGAGCGCTTGATGCCATGCACAACGACTATGGATAAAGTAAAGACCGGCGAAGCAACGCCGATAACCTGAGCAATCCTGTTCAATGACACAACCGGCGAGTTTCCGTCACAACGAAGCTCAACCCCGCATAACCTGATTAAGCAATTATTTCTCTTATGGCTGACAGCGCAACTAAACCTTCAGAAAATAGCAGCACTAAAGACTGGAAAGTTCGTTACAAGGACCTTGTCAGTGAATTTGACCTGTTTGAAGCTGACGCAAAAGAGTCGGACCTCACGTTACGTAAAGCCGTAGATCGACTCGGCCAGACTTTCAAAGATAGCTTTGGACGAACAGAACAACCACTGGTCTCCCTGGCCGGACTCATCGACGACAATGCTGAAGCCAAAAAAATCGGTCAGGCTGTCACCGATTTCTGCATCCAGTTATCGGAGTTTACTCCTGCGGAACTATTGTCAGGCCCGGCGAAAACTTCCAAGCTGGACTATGACCCTGAAGAATTCGAACAAACCCTGAATAAACTTTGTCGCCAACTAGAACTCAAGGAAGAGACCATACAGTTAGTCACCGCCACTGCTCAGGACCAGGAAGAAACTTCAGAACCATCTGTGGGACCCACACAGCGCCTGATCGCACTATCAGCTGCTATTCAGGACCTGGATGATGAGCTGTTAGATCAACCACTAGACCCTGCTATCAATAAGCTCCTCAGTCAGGTGATTAGCAACCTGCCCAAGTTTGAGAACCTGGAGCAAAAAACAGCAAGCCTGCAAAACGAGTTAGTTACCTGCACCCGCCTAGCTCAGTTGCCACCAATCCTGGAAACCCTGGCACCACTAGCCGGGCAAATCCATGACGAAATCGAACGTGAACGTAAACAGGCTGCCACTTTTCTGAACCTGATCTGGCATCGCCTTTCTGACCTGACTGATTATTTCAACACGGCAAATAAGGACCGACAGGAGTCCACCGACGCCAACAACATGCTGCAGGACAACATCCATCAACAGGTAGATTCACTGGTAAACCAGGCTAACAGTGCTGAGTCACTACCGAGTCTGCAGCAGCTGCTACAGCAAAGTGTCGAACAGATCCGCAGTCAGATTGACGAATATGTCGCAGACGCCAACCCTCGACTTCAGGAAGCAGAATTACGCTGCCAGCAGCTCTCAGGGCAGGTGGATGAGCTGCGCGAGGAGGCCGACAAACTAAAACAAGCGCTAGAACAACAGCAGCGCGAGGCCAACCGAGATGCGTTAACTAATCTGGCTAACCGTCGTGCCTTCGACAAACTACTGGCCCATGAACACCGCCGCTGGAAACGTTACGGCAGGCCACTATCTATTATATTTTTTGATATCGATCACTTTAAATCGATCAATGACAAATATGGCCATGCCGCTGGGGATATCGCACTCACCGCGATTGCAAAAATATTGCATAAGTCACTTCGTGAAAATGACTTCCTGGCCCGCTGGGGCGGCGAAGAATTTATTGCTCTGCTACCAGATACGGATGAAAAGGCATCTCTGGAAGTCGCCGAAAAACTTCGAGCAGCGGTCATGGCAACTCGATTTCACTTCCACGATAGTGAAGTTCGAGTCACGGTTTCCTGCGGAATCAGTGAGTTTTGCGGTGAAGATGATCCCGAGCAGGTACTCAATCGAGCCGATGAGGCTCTGTACCAATCAAAATCAGACGGTCGCAACCAGAGTACGATTGCGAACCGATCGTAACCGTAGAATTGTTATCTGCCGTTAACTCGGTGAATCAAGCTTTCTGTGATTCTGTCTGGAATTGTAAGAAACAACCAAAGGTAATTTAAACTTGCTAGGCAAACGATCCCTAGCAGACCTTGGCTACGAAACCAACCGATTGTGACCCATTCCAGCCACTGGTAGAATCTGCGCCCCGGACATGGGGCTTGCCGGGAAATCTAGCAAATCAGCAGATGCCAATGGCGGTGTCCTGGTTGGCAGGTGAACAACCAGTCCGATGATTATCAATATTTATGCGGTTGGCCAGGGGTCATGAACCTCTTTCACAACCCGCTCAGCAAATCCGGCAGTTCTGTTTTAGATCAACAGAACCCCGCGAAATCGGAACCGGACCATGAATCGAAGGATGGCAGATGTCTACTCCAGAACAAGTAACGTTTGAAATCGAAGGTAAGCAGTACGAGTTTCCGGTGGTTACCGGCTCCGAAGACGAAAAAGCAATAGATATAAGTAAACTGCGGTCTAGTACGGGCTACGTCACACTGGATCCGGCGTTCGTTAACACGGCTTCCTGTACCAGCGACATTACTTTTTTAGATGGTGAAAAAGGCATTCTTCATTATCGGGGTTACCCAATAGAAGAACTGGCGGCCAAGGCAAGTTTTGTAGAAACATCCTATCTTTTAATATACGGCGAACTACCGACTAGCGATCAGCTTCAAACCTTCACTAACAAAATCAGCTCAAACTCAGCCATTCCTGATCAACTCAAATCCCTGTTTGATACCTACCCTGCCAGTGCCCACCCGATGGCAAACCTGTCATCCATGATCTGCACCCTTTCCGCCTTCTACCCGGAAGCATCTGCAACTGACCTCTGCGCTGAACAGATAGACGCTTCTGTTGCGCAGCTAATTTCTCAGGTCACCACACTGACCGCCTACTCCTACAAAAAATCTTTAGGCCAGTCACTGGTCGACCCAGACCCGAGCCTTGATTACTGCGCCAACTTCCTGAAGATGATGTTTGGCCAGGCTGGCGAAGCCTATGAAATTGATCAGGATATTGTCGAAGCGCTTAATCTTCTGCTAATTCTGCATGCCGACCATGAACAGAACTGTTCGACTTCTGCGGTTCGTCTGGTTGGTTCCAGCCGCACTAATCCAT
>JAESTY010000316.1 GCA_016763355.1 Immundisolibacteraceae bacterium | reverse complement strand
GATGAAAATAGACTCTAGGCCATAAGCGACAGGTGCAAGAATGAAAGCCATCCTCACCGCCGCCCTCCCAAATTTGCTGGTGCGTCTCTGGCGTCACCTCAGCCGGCGCAGACGGCGTCAATTCGGGATGTTATTTTATTTCCGCACATGCGCGCAGAGAGTTAACAGGTTTCGGGTTTGCCCAGTAAACCAAAATAAGGGTCAGGTATGAGTCAGGGTAAGGTATTGGTGACAGGTGGTGCTGGGTACATCGGTTCTCACACCTGCGTGCAATTGCTAGAAGCGGGCTACTCGCTGGTCGTGCTGGATAACCTGAGTAACAGCTCAATCGAATCACTGCGCCGGGTTGAACAAATTACCGGCAGAAACCTGGAATTCGTCGAAGGCGACATTAGTGATCGGACGCTATTGGATGAGCTATTTACCAGTCATCAAATCGATAGTGTGATTCATTTTGCGGGTTTGAAGGCGGTCGGTGAGTCAGTCGCTCAGCCGATTCGCTATTACCAGAATAATGTTGCTGGCACCCTGGTGCTGTGTGGGGCGATGGCCGCCCATGGGGTCAGCAAGATCGTGTTCAGCTCGTCTGCCACGGTTTACGGTGATCCAGCCAGCGTGCCGATTGATGAGTCGTTCCCGCTATCAGCAACCAATCCTTATGGTCGCTCCAAACTGCATATCGAAGAGATGTTGCGGGATTTTGTGGTTGCCGATCAGCAGGCAAATGAGCTGCAAAACCCCTGGTCCATTGTGCTGTTGCGCTATTTCAACCCGGCCGGGGCCCATCCCAGCGGCCAGATTGGCGAAGATCCCAATGGTATTCCAAATAACCTGATGCCTTATATTTGCCAGGTGGCTGTTGGCAAGCTTAAACAGCTATCCGTATTTGGTGGTGATTACGACACGGTGGATGGCTCAGGTGTCCGTGATTACATTCATGTGGTTGATTTAGCTAACGGTCATCTGCAGGCGCTAAAGAAGCTTGCTGGGCCTAAAGCAGTGGGTGTATCTACCTATAATCTTGGCACTGGCCATGGTTATAGCGTTATCGAAACCGTAAAAGCTTTTGAACGGGCTAGTGGCCAATCAGTGCCTTATCAGGTGGTGGGTCGTCGGGCCGGGGATATTGCAGCCTGCTATGCGGATCCAGCCCTTGCGGCTACGGAGCTTGACTGGCAAGCCAGCTTCAACCTGGACGACATGTGTCGAGATGCCTGGCGCTGGCAACAGAGCAACCCGGAAGGTTATTGACCGAGTCAACCAATTAGGTTTGCGCGGATCGTGTTAACAGTTCTGTGTGGTTATGAACTCAGTTGGCGGCCTCAGCTTAAACAGAAAATTTCGTCCTCTCGCTGAAGCCTAAACAGTCGATTTTTACGGTTTCTAAATGTTCGCTGGCAGCTGCCGAATTACTTTAACTAGCGCGCCGCTGAAAAAGATCGTTAGTTATGTTCGCCGATAATTACCAACCCGATCATCTCTCAGCAACGTCCTTTCCTGAAGTAGCTAAGAGGCAGTCGATCCAATGTCCTATCCTGAATCCGTTGAATTGTGTGGTGAGTATTTGCGTATGTCGATACCGTTATTGAGCCGTCACCAGATGCCGATTAATCCGCAAAACTATGCCATCGCGTTTGATCTAGTTTCAGTCTGTAATAAACCTTTAACCACCGCTTTTGATGAAATTACCGGAGAAAACCTGGTTGTCACGCCGTCTGATTGTCAGCAGCTCTATAACACCTACATTGCTGGAGCTGGTGCTCAGCAGATGAGCCAGTTACGGGCCGAGTTCAAGAGTATGCTGGGTGAAACTCAGGATATAACGGTCGGGCTCGAGCGGGAGAACAGCCGGTTTGGGGATTCCCTGCAGCATGAGCTACCCAAACTTACCAGCGGCGACCTTGGGGTACTCAATGAGACGGTCAAGCAGCTTATTGTTAGTGGTGCACAAATGTCGGAGGCCAATAAGATCATTGGTGAAAGCCTGGCTGAGAAAATAAATCAGGTGGAGACACTCAAGGATGAGCTAGAAGAAGCAAGGAAAATCGCTAAAATTGACCCATTATCGGGACTGTTAAACCGAAGCGGTTTTGATGATCAACTGGAACTGATTTTAGGCCGAGCTTCAGAACGGGCGGAAGGAGTTAGCCTGGTTGTTCTCGAGATAGACTGTTTAGCTGAAATGACGAGTTCAATGGGACGGCTGGTCGGCGATAAAGTGGTCAGGGTTGTGGCTAAAACTATCCAGAAATCAGTCCGTGGAGGTGATGTTAGTGCTCGGGTTAGCGCCGGCTGCTTTGCCGTTCTGTTGCCCGATACTGAACTCAGGGGCGCAGCTGCGGTGGCTGAAAATATTCGTGTTGCGGTAGAGCAGACCGTTTTACGCCGCAATGGTGACAGCGATGGAGCTGTTTCCATAGCACTATCCGGTGGTGTTACTCAATGGTCTAAAGCTGAAGCTGGTCAGGCATTGTTTCAACGCGGTAGCGATGCCCTCATTGGTGCGAAACAACGTGGTCAAAACCAGATTGCCGTTGCGGTAGGCGGATCCAGCGGTTAGCGCAGAATCTAGTTCGATAAGTTGGCTATCCGTTCAGTTATCTTCTGACTGGCATAGATAATTCATCACTCAGATTGCCATTACTGGTTAGTTCGACAGAGTTTCTCGGGATGGATTTTTGCAGGAGAGCTGTTCAGGCACGACCCTGATTATTGGAGCTTGCCTGAACTGCTGGAAATAGGTATCTTGCGCTGCTTTTTATAGGCGGCAATGTGGCGGTTTCTGGGAATGTTGAACCGGTATGTTGTGACTTTTAGTTGCTTAGAGTTGGGTAACCCACAAATATTAAATCGGGTCTGTTTGAGTGATCAGATATGGCCACTATCTACCAGGTTTGGTAGCCGAATACTCTGATTTTTCTTGCTGGAACGAACTGAATAATGAATGAAATTAAAAGTGTAGCGGTGCTAGGTTCTGGAACCATGGGTTCGGGAATTGCGGCGCAGATAGCCAATGCGGGCGTTCCAGTTTTGTTACTGGACATGAGTCGGGCAATTTCGGCTGCTGCTAAAGAGGCTTTATATAGTCGTAGACCCGCACCACTGATGAGTAGGGCTGCCGGAGACCTGATTTCCACCGGAAGTTTCGATGATGACCTGGACCAGATCGCTAATTGTGACTGGATCGTTGAAGTTATCGTTGAGCGGCTAGAGCCTAAACAGCAGCTTTTTAACCGGGTTCAGGCGGTTCGTAAGCCGGGTTCGGTGCTCACTTCAAATACGTCCGGATTATTAATTAAAGAGATTATTGCTGATCTGCCAGCTGCGTTCGCTGAAGATTTTTTGATTACCCATTTCTTTAATCCACCCCGTTATATGCAGTTGATAGAGCTTGTTTCTGGGGAAACCACTGCGAGCGCTGCTCATCAGCGCATTCATCAGTTCTGTACCGAGAAACTCGGTAAGGTGGTGGTTGAAGCCAAAGATACACCCTGCTTTATTGGTAACCGAATTGGAGTGTTTTCGTTTGTAGCGGGATTGCGGGCTGCTGTCGATTTAGGTGTTTCTATTGAAGAGGCCGATGCCGCGGCTGGCCGGCCGATGGGCTGGCCCAGTACCGGGTTATTTGGTTTGTTGGATCTGGTCGGCTTTGATGTGGTCGCAGATATCTGTGAAAACATGAAAGGCCAGCTGGATGACGATGATCCAGCGATGCCATTTCTGGATTTGCCAGAAGTTTGTACCTGGATGATAGCCGAGGGCATGGTGGGTCGAAAAGCAGGTAAAGGCTACTATCGCCAGACCGGTTCTGGTGCCGATAAGGTCAAGGAATCACTTGATTTATCGAGCCGGGAATATCGTCCGTGGCAACACTCAGAGCTTGATTCAGCGCGCTGTCGTAGCGTGTCAGACCTGGTGGCCTGTGATGATGTTGGCGGGCAGTTTGCCTGGGAATTATTGGCCAGCACTTTGAGTTACGCGGCGACCATGACCGCCGAAATTGCGGATGATCTACTGGCTATAGATAGTGCGATGCGCGAAGGTTTT
>JAESTY010000315.1 GCA_016763355.1 Immundisolibacteraceae bacterium | reverse complement strand
CCGATGTTCCATCAGGTTGAGGGTTTATTGGTGGATCGGGATATCAGCCTGGCGAACTTAAAAGGTATTCTGAGTCGGTTTTTACAACTTTTTTTTGAACAGGATAATTTAAAAACACGCTTTCGGCCGAGCTTCTTCCCGTTCACAGAACCTTCCGCTGAAGTCGATGTTGAATGTGTTGGCTGTGCTGGTAATGGCTGCCGGATCTGCAGTCATACCGGCTGGTTAGAGGTTTTAGGCTCAGGCATGGTCCACCCTAAAGTACTCAGTAACGTTGGCCTCGACCCGGAAATATATAGCGGGTTTGCGTTCGGAATGGGCGTGGAACGGTTGGCCATGTTGCGCTATGGGGTCGATGATCTGCGCACCTTCTTCGATAATGACCTTCGCTTTTTAACCCAGTTTAATTAGACCTCATGCTGATAAGTGAACTCTGGCTCCGCGAGTGGGCTAACCCTGAATTAGACAGCCCTGAACTTTGCGAGCGTCTTACCCTTGCTGGCCTCGAAATTGGTACTGTAGCGCCAGCAAGCGCCAACCTCGACAAGGTGATTGTCGGCCAGATCATTGCGACCAGTCGCCACCCCGATGCAGACCGTCTACAGCTTTGCCAGGTAGATATCGGTAGTGAACTACCCTTGAGTATTGTTTGTGGAGCGCCCAATGCTCGTGAAGGCATTAAGGTCGCGGTTGCCCAGGTCGGTGCAAAACTGCCCAGCGGACTGAAGATTAAGAAAAGTAAGATCCGCGGTGAGGTCTCCCTCGGTATGCTCTGTTCCAGCAGCGAACTGGAGCTTGACGAGCAGAATGCCGGCATCCTTGAACTGGATACCGACGCGCCGCTAGGCAAATCCATAACCAGCCACTTGCAACTCGATGACAATATCCTCGAAGTTGAGTTAACCCCCAACCGCGGCGATTGCCTTAGCGCAAAAGGATTAGGCAGGGATTTGGCGGCGATAACCGGTGTCACGTTCACTGCCCCGGAAATACCATCCATAGAACCGTCTATCGATGACAAGCTAGAGGTAATACTGACAGCCGATCAAGCCTGCCCAAGATATGTAGGCCGGGTAATACGCGGCATTAACCCCACAGCTACTACACCACTATGGATGCGCGAGCGATTGCGCCGCAGTGGTATCCGTAGCCTTAGCTTACTGGTTGATATTGCTAATTATGTAATGATCGAAATTGGCCAGCCGATGCATGCGTTTGATCTGGCCAAACTACAAGGATCAGTGCAGGTACGTTTCGCTAAGCCGGACGAATCCCTTGAACTGCTTAACGGCGAAACCAAACAGCTAGCAGAATCGCTACTGGTGATTGCTGATAACCGGGGCCCCATCGCCGCTGCCGGCATTATGGGCGGCCTGGACAGCGCGGTCGGCAAACAGACCACCGATATTTTTCTCGAAAGTGCCTGGTTTAATCCATCCACTATCGCTGGTAGAGCTCGCCAGTTAGGCCTACATACTGATGCGTCCCACCGTTTTGAGCGCGGTGTTGATCCAGCTATCCAGCGCGAGGCGATCGAGCGCGCAAGCCAGCTCATTACTTCCCTGGCAGGTGGCGCCTGTGGACCAGTCGTTGATCAGCAGCATACCGACAAAATGCCAGCCAACCCAAAAGTTGAATTTAAGCCCGAGCTGATCAGCAAACGCCTAGGCATGGACGTGGATAACCACCGAATTGCCACCATATTGACTAATCTTGGTATCGAAGTAGACAACCAACGCAGTCAATGGGCGGTGGTGGCACCAAGTTGGCGTTTTGATATCGAAATACCCGCTGACCTGGTCGAAGAAATTGCGCGGGTTATTGGCTATGACGCTATCCCGTCGGTGATGCCTTCATTAGACCCCATCATGCAGCCATTAAGCGATGGCCTCAACAGCATCGACCGGCTGGCCTCGACCATGGTTGACCGAGACTACCAACAAGCGATCACCTATAGTTTCGTTGACCCTGACCTGCAACAGTTGTTCGAGCCAGATGCTGTTGCCATCAAGTTACTTAATCCACTGTCCGCGGACATGTCGGTGATGCGCTACTCAATCTGGCCCGGATTAGTCAATGCAGTGCGTTTTAATCAGAACCGGCAGCAGAGTCGCATTCGTTTGTTCGAATACGGCCAGGTTTTCAAGCCAATTGATAAAGAACTGCTGCAACCTACTGTAATATCAGCTATTATCAGCGGCACAAAACAGACCGAATCATGGAACGAAAAGGCTCGACCGGTTGATTTTTATGATTTAAAGGGCGACCTCGAACACCTACTGGCTGCCACTGGACGACAAAAGGATTTTACTTTTGTTGGCGGGGCCCATCCAGCGCTACACCCGGGACGATCCGCTCTGGTACTGGATCAAGGTAAACCAATCGGTTCGATCGGTGAGTTACATCCACGAATTGCCAGCAAACTTCAGGTAAGCGGCAAGTGTTATTTGTTTGAGTTAATGGTTGAACCCTTGCAACGGCGCAAGGTTCCTCAGTATCAGAGTGTTAGTAAATTTCCAACATTACGCCGAGACCTGGCACTGTTGGTCGATGAGTCACAATCAGCTGGCGAAATTGAACATGTGGTTCGCGAAGCCGCTGGGGATAGATTACAGAATTACCGGTTATTTGATGTTTACCGAGATCAAAGCTTACCGGAAGGTAAAAAGAGCGTGGCCATCGGACTTGATATCGGTGACCCGAATAAAACCATGGCCGATGACGAGATCGACCAAATTATTGCCGCCGTATTAGCAGCACTAGACAGCAAATTAGAAGCACAGTTGAGAGAATAAATTATGGCATTGACCAAAGCAGGAATCGCCCAGGAGCTTTGTGATCAACTCGGTGTGAACAAACGCGAAGCAAAAGAACTGGTCGAACTTTACTTTGATTCAATGCGCGCCATTCTTGCCAAGGGCGAGGCAGTAAAAATGTCCGGGTTTGGTAATTTCAATATTCGCGACAAAACACCACGTCCCGGACGCAACCCTAAAACCGGTGAAGAGATCCCCATCTCAGCCCGGCGTGTGGTAACTTTTAAACTTGGCCAGAAACTGAAACGCAGGATAGAGAGTTATGCTGGAGCCGTCGAATAATAGCCAGCTGCCGGTTATACCCGGCAAGCGCTACTTCACCATTGGTGAAGTTAGCGAGCTGTGCGGCGTAAAAGCACACGTGCTGCGCTATTGGGAGCAGGAATTTCCTTCCCTATCGCCAGTAAAACGTAGTGGAAATCGTCGCTATTATCAGCGTCAGGATGTTATCCTTATCCGCCAAATTCGCTCGCTACTTTATGACCAGGGTTTTACCATTGGTGGCGCACGACAGCAGCTTAGTGGCGAGGGTGCGAAAGAAGATTTGGTGCAAAGCCAGCAAATTATCCGCCAACTGCGAACCGAACTTGAAGAACTTCTATTAATTCTTAAGGCCTGATAGCAATACGGCTGTTCTATTATTTTCAACATACTTTTTACTATTTTTAATTCGAACTACATCGGGGCGTGGCGCAGTCTGGTAGCGCACTTGACTGGGGGTCAAGTGGTCAGAGGTTCAAATCCTCTCGTCCCGACCAACTCTTTAAAAAAGCATCTCCTCCGCGGCTTTTTTATTTCGACCAGCGGATTCTGCAAAGCGACCCAATACAATGGACATTGAGCCGCTAGCCCGCGGAATCGGCATGACCTCGCAACGCACCCGCGATCGACTGGTCGAAAGACTAAAATCTCAGGGCATCAATAGCCCAGAAGTTCTTCAGGCCATGGGCAGCGTACCCCGTCACCTGTTTATGGACGAGGCCCTGGCCAGCCGAGCATACGAAGATACTGCATTGCCGATTGGCAATAACCAGACTATTTCCCAGCCCTATATCGTCGCCAGAATGTCTGCAGCTATTCTAGCTGCAGAAGGACGCGGGAAAGTGCTGGAAATAGGCACAGGCTCTGGATACCAAACCGCTATCCTGGCCAGACTTTTCAAAAAAGTTTATAGCATCGAACGCATTCGCTCACTTTATGAATCAACTGCCAACCTGCTTCAGGAAATCCAGGTTCCAAATTTGAGCCTTCGATGCGCTGACGGTTACCTTGGCCTGCCCCATGTGGCACCCTTCGATGCCATTATCATCACCGCTGCCCCTCCAGAAATACCAGAACAACTCCTTCAACAAATCGCACCTGATGGCTGCATGGTCGTCCCTGTCGGTAACAGCAAATCACAGCAGCTTTTACGCATCTCCCGGCACGGCGATCGATTGGTTGAAGAAGTTCTCGACCAGGTAAGTCTTGTACCGATGCTTAAGGGCCGTGGTTAGCGCCAAACTCATTATTGGCTCCCGCCACTGGCTATGGCTGATGGCATTATTGCTCACCGCCTGCGCTAGCCAACAGTTAGCACCACTAACAGAACGTACTAATGAACCCGGTTGGCGACCTGGCTATTACCAGATAAAACCTGGTGACACCCTCTACTCTATCGCCTGGGAATTTGGTTTTGACTATCGTCAGCTAGCTCGATGGAACCGTATTCAACCACCCTACAAAATCATTACTGCAACCAGGCTCAGGCTCAGCGCGCCCCCTCAAACTCGAACTAAAACGGTTGAGAAAGCTCAATCTAAAACAACGCCATTAACCAAACCGAAAAAATTCGTTCAACGTACCAAAGCCCAAACAAATAAATCTCAGCGAGTGCGAAAACTGCCACCCTCAACCCAAAAAATTGTCTGGAAATGGCCCACTAGCGGAGTGGTTGCCGAAACCTACTCGGCCAAACTTGGCCACAACCGTGGCCTCAATATTGCCGGCAAACTTGGCCAGCCAATAACAGCCGCCGCCGCCGGCACGGTGGTTTACGCTGGTTCAGGCCTCAAGGCCTACGGAAATATGGTCATTATTAAGCACTCAGAAAAATTTTTGAGTGCCTATGCCCACAATCAAAACATGTCCGTAATTGAAGGTCAGTGGGTCAAAACAGGCCAACAAATCGCACAAATGGGTCGACATACCAGCGGCAAGACAATTCTGCATTTTGAAATCCGCAGCAATGGTAAGCCGACCGATCCGGCAAAGTTGTTGCCTAAACCTTCCTGAACGTCGTTAACCAAAACCGGCCAAATAAACAACGCTAGCCAAACAGGACCAGCGCGGCCACACGTCGGTCTTCGACTAATAGCAGGTTATAGGTTCGGCAGGCCGCCGCACTGGTCATCACTTCCAGGCCAACACCATGTTGGCTTAACCAACCAATTATCGCGGGCGATGGAAATTCAATACCCTCGCCGCAGCCCAACAGAAACACTTCCACCTGTAAATCCACGATCTGCTGCAATAAATCAGAATTCAGTTCGGCAACTACTTCGGGTAGTCCGTCACTACGCAACAAAGAGGGCGTAACCAGAAAGCTACTGGTTAAAATTTTGCTATTAAGTTGAGGCACACCCTGATCATCTGGTTCAGACCATTCGATCACTACCTGGGTAGTATCCTGTGAATAGACCTGATAGCGACCGGCCCCGCTTTCCTGAGTAAATTTCATGTAAAATTGATTCTCTAGAATTCTTAAAAACGACTTGATCGAATACGGATTTTTAACAGCTATTTGTGCATATTTTAAGCGGGTACCTATCTGCATTTTCACGAAGCACTTTAAAATCTCACTGGTCGGCCGTTGAATCTGGATATTCAACGACACCCTCATTAATGCCAGCTGGTCCCACCGAATAAAGAATCACCATTATAGGCCGCCAAACCGTATTCGTTGTTACCAATGGCTCAATCGACCTGGAAAGCGCCACTAGCGCTGAACTAAGCACCCAAAATGATCGAAAACTTTCCACGCATAGACCGGTTACCACCCTACGTTTTTAACATCGTCAACACGTTAAAGGCGGAAGCACGTCACGCCGGGGAAGACATTATTGATTTCGGCATGGGCAATCCGGATCGGCCAACGCCAAAGCATATTGTCGACAAACTGGTCGCCTCGGCTCAGCGCCCTGATACCCATCGTTACTCGGTATCCAGAGGCATTCCCCGGCTCAGACGAGCGATCTGTAACTGGTATGCCAACCGCTACAGCGTTGACCTGGATCCTGAATCCGAAGCCATTGTCACCATTGGCTCCAAAGAAGGCATTGCCCACCTGGCACTGGCCACGGTTGGTCCGGGGGATTCCGTACTCGTACCAAATCCGACCTATCCAATTCACCCTTATGGATTTGTCATTGCCGGGGCTGACATTCGCCATGTACCCACCCATCCTGACGGCGATTTTTTTGCCGAAATGGAAAGCGCGATCCGCAATGCCTGGCCAAAGCCAAAAATGATGGTGCTCAACTTTCCCAGCAACCCGACTACCCAATGTGTTGACCTGGAATTTTTTGAGAAGGTGGTCGCTCTGGCCAAAAAAGAAGAGATTTGGGTAATCCACGACCTGGCTTACGCCGATATTGTTTTCGACGGCTACCAGGCACCTTCAATTCTGCAGGTACCTGGCGCTAAAGATGTGGCCGTCGAGTGCTTCTCGTTATCCAAAAGCTACAACATGCCCGGCTGGCGAGTCGGATTTATGTGCGGCAACTCCACCTTGATTGGCGCACTGGCACGAATTAAGTCTTACCTTGATTACGGCACCTTTACGCCGATTCAGGTCGCCGCCATCGCTGCGCTTGAAGGACCACAGGATTGTGTCCGCGAAATTGCCGAAACCTATCGGGTAAGACGCGATGTACTCTGCGACGGCCTTATTGATGCCGGCTGGGACATTACCCCGCCAAAAGCAACCAGTTCGTCTGGGCGCAGATCCCCGAACCCTTCAAACAGATGGGTTCACTCGAGTTTTCCAAACTACTGCTCAAAGAAGCTAAAGTTGCGGTATCACCTGGTATCGGCTTTGGCGAATATGGTGATGACTTTGTCCGTTTTGCACTGATTGAAAACGAACATCGCTCTCGCCAGGCAATCCGTGGTATCCGCAAACTACTACGTGAAGCCGAAAAACACGTTACTCAACCCTCTGCTGCACCGCTCACCCCAGGAGAACCATCGTGAATCCCGTCCGCATTGGCATCATCGGTTTAGGCACTGTCGGTGCAGCTACGGTTGAGCTACTCAACACCAACGCCAACCAAATTTCTGCCCGCATTGGCCGGTCAGTGGTCGTCACCCATGCTAGCGTGCGCGATCCCTCCAAACCTCGTGACTGCGACCTTAGCCAAATCGAATTGGTTAGTGATCCAGCAACTCTGGTCAGCCATCCCGATATCGACATCATCGTCGAGTTAATGGGTGGCACGGATCTGGCCCTGAAACTTTGCCAGCAAGCGATCGCCAACGGCAAACATCTGGTCACTGCCAACAAAGCACTGATCGCTGAGCACGGTAATCAGCTGTTTGCAGCGGCCCATCAGCAGGGCGTTGCCATCGGTTATGAGGCTGGCGTGGCTGGCGGCATACCGATTATCAAAGCGATCCGCGAAGGACTCGCCAGCAACAACATTACCAGCGTTGCCGGTATCATCAACGGCACCGGTAATTTCATTCTCAGCGAGATGCGCGATAAGGGCCGGGCTTTTGATGATGTGCTCGCCGAAGCCCAACAACTCGGTTATGCCGAAGCTGATCCAACCTTTGACGTTGAAGGTATCGACGCCGCGCATAAGCTGGCAATCCTGGCCTCGATTGCCTTTGGAATTCCATTGAATTTCAAAGCGGTTTATACCGAAGGCATCACCAAACTTACTGCCGAAGATGTTAATAATGCCGAGAAACTTGGCTACCGCATCAAACACCTGGGTATTGCCCAGCGTTCAGAACAGGGCATCACCCTCAGAGTACACCCTACCCTGATTCCGCAAAGCCAGTTGATCGCAAATGTCCATGGCGTAATGAATGCTGTACGAGTGGAAAGTGATGCAGTCGGCGAGAGCCTTTATTACGGCCCGGGTGCTGGCGGCGGGCCAACCGGCTCTGCCGTCGTTGCCGATATCCTCGATATCGCTCGCACTATCGATGCCGATGCTCAGCAACGAGTCCCTTACCTGGCTTTTCAACCGGATCAGCTCAACGATTTACCGCTACTGGAAATCGGCGCTATCGAGTCTGCCTACTATTTACGGCTCCAGGCCAATGACCAACCTGGAGTGATGGCACAAATCACCAAGATCCTCGGTGACCTGGCAATCAGCATTGAAGCCATTGAACAGACCGAACCCGCCCCTGACGACAGACACGCCACTATTATCATGCTGACTCATCGAGTCACTGAACAAAGCATGACTAAAGCGATCAAACAGATTGAAGCCCTGCCGACTATTAATGGTGCTATCACCATGATTCGAGTCGAACATTTCAACACCAGGCAATCCTCATGACCCAGTTATACACCGGCCTGATAGATCGCTACCGCGACCTGCTGCCGCTGCGGGCAGAAGCCAAACCCATCAGTCTCTGCGAGGGCAACACCCCGCTGATTCGACTGCAGAACATTCCCCAGACCCTGGCCGTCAATCTCAACATTTACGTCAAATTTGAAGGCCTGAATCCAACCGGATCTTTTAAAGACCGAGGCATGACAGTCGCCGTCACCCAGGCGGTAGATGAAGGTAGTCAAGCCATTATCTGCGCCTCAACTGGCAACACCTCTGCCGCCGCCGCCGCCTATGCCGCACGAGCTGGCATACGAGCCTTTGTACTGATTCCTGAGGGTAAGATTGCCCTCGGCAAACTGGCCCAGGCAATGATGCACAGTGCCGATGTACTGCAGATTCGTGGCAACTTTGATGATGGCATGCGTCTGGTAAAAGAGCTTGGCGAAACCTTACCGGTGACCATCGTTAACTCCATTAACCCATTCCGGCTTCAGGGTCAGAAGACCGCTGCATTTGAAATCATAGATGCCCTCGGCCACGCTCCGGATTACCACTGTTTACCGGTTGGTAACGCCGGCAACATCAGTGCCTACTGGATGGGTTACACCGAATATTTTGAGCTGGGTAAGGCCGGTAAAAAACCGGTGATGTGTGGTTACCAGGCCAGTGGCGCAGCGCCTTTTTTAAGAGGTGGCCCCATCGTGAACCCAGAAACCGTTGCCACAGCCATCCGTATCGGCAATCCACAGTCCTGGGATCTGGCGGTAAACGCCCAGCAGCAATCCAATGGCTGGTTCAATGAATGTACCGATAACGAAATCCTGGCCGCGCAGAAGCTACTCAGCGAACGCGAAGGCATATTCTGTGAACCTGCTTCAGCCGCCTCCCTTGCTGGGGTTTTTAAAGACGCTGCAGAAGGAAAATTCGCCGATAACAGCACCCTGGTTTGCACACTGACCGGTAACGGCCTGAAAGATCCGGATACCGCCATTGGCCAATGTTCGACACCAAAGGTAGTCGATGCCACCAAAGCTGCAATTGGTTCTGCGCTGGAACAACGAATGGCGATCTAACCCTGCTTACCTATTAACCATGACAAATAAAAAAGCGGCCAATTGGCCGCTTTTTTATTCCTCTAAAATCAGCAATCCCTAATGTTGTTCACCTGCCAGATAGAGCCAGGTATCAACCACCGTATCGGGATTCAATGAAATACTGCTGATGCCCTGCTCCAGCAACCAGGCCGCCAGGTCTGGAAAATCTGATGGGCCCTGACCGCAAATACCGATATATTTACCGGCTTTATTACAGGCATCAAT
>JAESTY010000314.1 GCA_016763355.1 Immundisolibacteraceae bacterium | reverse complement strand
TTCAGAGAGGAATTGGTTTTGTGATCGTTTGGTGAAAACATTCGCCAAATGGTCACCAAATAATTATTTGGACTTTAAAAGGCCGCCCCGGTAGCTCAGCTGGATAGAGCGTCCCCCTCCTAAGGGGAAGGTCAGAGGTTCGAATCCTCTTCGGGGCACCAAATTCGGATACGAATTTCGCTAGAAATTACTGTTTGTCGGCAGTCGGCAAAGGCGCCTCAAATTAATGGGTGTAATAAAAATTCAATCGGATATCCAAGCGTTGCAGTTGCACTGGGGGATTCTTACCCAACTGGCTGACGGTGAGCTGCATAGTGGCCAGGATATGGCCAAAGAACTGAGCGTAAGTCGTTCGGCTATCTGGAAAGCCTTAAGAAAACTCGAGCTCTATGGTCTTAATGTTGAGCATCGTCGAGGCGTGGGTTATCGCCTGGCTGCTGGCAGACTCGAGTTGCTAAGTAAGTCACGAATTTATGATCATCTGCGAGGGCATCAAGAAGCCTTGAACTGCGCCTTCAAGATATTTAAAGAAGTCGGTTCTACCAATCAATATCTTTTAGATCAGCGTTTGTCGGGGCCTGCTATTTGTCTTGCGGAGTATCAAAGTGCGGGCCGAGGCCGGCGGGGGCGTCAATGGCATTCGCCTTTTGGGTCAAATCTCTATCTGTCTGTGGCGTGGCCGTTTCGTGGTGGTGCCTCGGAACTTGCTGGATTAAGTCTGGCGGTTGGAGTGTCGGTTAACGACGCTTTAACCTCGGTGGGGGTTTGCGGCGGCGGGTTAAAGTGGCCGAATGATCTGCTGTTTGGCGGTAAAAAACTGGCTGGAATTCTCATCGATTTGCGGGGCGAGGCGGATGGAGTGGTCTGGGCAGTTATTGGTATTGGGATTAACGTTTTAATGACCGACGACGTTGATTCAATTATTGACCAGCCCTGGACGAGCTGTGTGGAGCAGGCCGGAATAGAGATATCTAGAAATCAGTTAGCAGGCGAAGTTATCAAAGCGCTGTTTAAAGATTTACCCCGGTTTGAAAGCGATGGTTTTGCCGCGTTTCAGTCCAGGTGGCAGGAATTAGATGTATTGCAGGGTCAACCCGTTTGGGTAGAGCAGGATGGAAAATCGGTAAGGGCTTCTGCCTTGGGTGTTGATGGTGCTGGTGGATTATTGGTCGAAATTGAAGGCCAGCGTCGAGTGATTAATAGTGGTGAGGTAAGTGTGCGTGTTGCTAATTGATGTTGGGAATAGCCGGATTAAGGCAGCTTATTCGACTGATCTCAGTGATGGTTGGGCAGTGTCGTATCAACAAGGTGATCGCAGGACCGAGATAGATCTGATATTGCAGTATTGTCAGCGCAACCCGCGAAGAGTCATTCTTAGTTGTGTTAATGACCAACGTAGCGCAGATTATATTCAGCTTCGTAGCAGCAAATGTGGGGCATTGAGGTTCTCAGATTGGTGGCCGGTGATCGGTTTGGTGACCTGGTAAATGGTTATACAGCGCCTGCCCAGCTCGGGATAGATCGTTGGTCCGGTTTGGTGGCTGCCTGGCATCAACTCAAGTCGGCTGTCATTGTTGTTGGCTGTGGTACCGCCATTACTGTTGACAGTGTGGATCTGGGTGGCCGGCATTTGGGAGGGGTGATTTTCCCGGGGCTAAGCCTGGCACAAGAGAGCTTTTATGGGGCCACCGGAGTATCCAGAGCTAGCGCACCTGCTGAGCGCCAGGTGTCTGCCCATGACACCGCTGCTGCAGTGGCAAGCGGGGTTCGTTGGTCGATTGCAGGTGGTATAAACGAGTTGTTGAAGCGTCTTAATATTGAATTGGGTGGTGCCGCGGATGTGTGGTTTACTGGCGGCGATGCGGCAGAATTGCTGGCTTATGTGGATACAGAGGCCAGGTTGGTCGATGATCTTGTTTATCAGGGGATGGTGTTGCTTGCAGAACAATAACGGGCGTCTAGCATGAAGTGGTTTAATCTGTCGTTACTGCTATTGGCATTGGTGCTCACGGTGATGTTACTGGTTGAGCCTTTTGTGCTGGCCCAGATTGGTCCGAGTAAAGTTGATAGACCAAAAAAAATGCCATCTTCGATAGTGGAAATTCGTACGCTCGAAGAACTATCTTCTCCCTTGCCCACTATTTCAACTTTAAAAAAACGAGTCCCTTCGAAGCCCGTTCGGTCATTGCCGAAAGTAATCAAACAAGCGGCGATTCAGGCGGATAGACCAAAATCGATTGTGCAAACCCAGGCGCTTCAAACTAAAAACTTCGTCGAACAGCCATTGGGTCTCGATGCAGAGCTCCCTGTGTCTAAATCCGCGGAAGATGAGTCAGTAGCTGATATCCAGAAAAAGGTACCAAGGCTCGCTGAGAAAGTTGCAGTTAAAGTCGCTCCATCGCAATGTTTTCGTTTTGGGCCTTTAAGGAGTTTTTCAAAAGTTCAGGCTACGGGCGATAAGCTGGTTAAAGAGTTTGAGATAATTAAATGGGGCGAGGTTGAGGAGGCTTATACGGAAGACCGTCACTGGATTGTAATGGCCGGTGCACGAACCTCCGAGCAAGCTAAATTTTTAGTCAAACAGCTCGATGATAAAGGATTTCGTGATCACTACCTTCCGTTGGGGCCTGATGAGCCTCACCTGGTATCACTGGGAATATTTAAAGAACGGGACCGTGCCGAACGCCACTTGAAGTCACTAGGCGCTGCTGGTTTTGGGGCGGAATTAAGGGCTCGAAAGTTAGAATTTTCCCGGCGATGGCTAACGTTCGAAACGGCTGCTTCTCAATCTGATCTAACTGGTTTTGTTGAAGAGCTGGATAGTGCTGCTGTGTTGGAGACGTGTCCAGGGGTGGTTGACGCTTAACGCTCTATTGTCAATGTGGTTGCATGCGAATCACTTATGACCGAAATAATCTATTTTTAAATGTAGGGCTTTCAGCCCTTGTAACCGAGTGCCAATATTCATATATTTAGCGCCCGCTGAAAACTGACTAAACATGCTGGTGTAGCTCAGTTGGTAGAGCAGCTGATTTGTAATCAGCAGGTCGTAGGTTCGACTCCTATCACCAGCTCCAAAAACAGACTATTACTATTGACATGAGGGCGCTATTAACTCAGAATGCCCGGCTCAATTTCTGGAGGGGTTCCCGAGCGGCCAAAGGGGGCAGACTGTAAATCTGCTGGCTCAGCCTTCGTAGGTTCGAATCCTACCCCCTCCACCAGAAATGCAGAATAAAAGGCGGGTGTAGTTCAACGGTAGAACTTCAGCCTTCCAAGCTGATAGTGTGGGTTCGATTCCCATCACCCGCTCCACGTTCGTGCTTTGTTGTGGGTGTCCAGGTACAGGGCTCACATAGCTCAGTCGGTAGAGCACTTCCTTGGTAAGGAAGAGGTCACCGGTTCAAATCCGGTTGTGAGCTCCAGTTAGGGTTTTCCTTGGCTGGTGCATGAAAGATCTGCCAGTATTCTGCAGGTATGTTGTTGTCCGGAGAATTTGCCGGGTTGTTTTACTGAATTGATGTAAGTAACGAGAGGTTTTGCCGGT
>JAESTY010000032.1 GCA_016763355.1 Immundisolibacteraceae bacterium | reverse complement strand
CTGGTGATGCGCGGCCTGGTCAACGGCTAGGGTGCGAGCGAATGGCTGACGAAGATCTCCAGGACAAAACCGAGGAGGCGACCCCCAAACGGGTCACCGACGCCCGCGAAGAAGGCCAGCTTCCTCGTTCTCGTGAACTCAACGGTTTAGCCATGTTAATTGCTGGCGCCAGTGGTTTGCTGGTGGTTGGCGGTAGTTGGGCAGATCACTGGCAACGCATGGTGCAGTCAATCTGGCGCGCTGATGTAGTGCTCGGTGTGAATACCATTGATACGGTGCCCTGGTTGCTTTCACTGTTCATGGGAGCACTCACGCAGATGGCCCCCTGGCTTGGCCTGATGTATCTAATTGCCTTCTCTGCGCCACTGCTATTGAGCGGCTGGTCATTTAGCACCAAGGCGCTCGGTTTTAAATTCGATCGCCTTAGCCCGGCCAAAGGCCTGGAGCGGATGTTTGGCATTCAGGGGCTGGTTGAGCTGTTCAAGGCGCTGGCCAAGTTCGTGCTGGTTGCGCTGATCGCGATTGCCGTCTTTCAGGCGTTGGATGAAGAAGTTCTGGCAATAGGCCAGGAGCCTATCAAGCGTGGAATTGGTCATGGCGCATGGTTAGTGGGGCTTACTTTTTTACTTGTAAGCTGTTCATTAATACTGATTGCCGCGATAGACGTGCCATACCAGATCTGGCAGCACACTAAAAACCTGCGCATGAGTCGTCAGCAGATCAAAGACGAAATGAAACAAACCGAGGGGGATCCCCACCTTAAAGCTCGAGTGCGTCAGACCCAGCGGGAAATGGCCAGAGCAAGGATGATGTCAGCAGTGCCCACCGCCGACGTGATTGTTACCAATCCGGACCACTATGCAGTAGCGTTTCAATACGACATCGACACCATGGTGGCACCGGTGATGGTCGCCAAAGGCATGGATTTTACTGCCGAGAAGATTCGTGAAATAGCAGCGGCCAACCAGATACCGATTATTCGCTCGCCGCTGCTGGCACGAACCACCTACTACAGCACCGAGGTGGATGATGTAATTCCGTTAGAGCTGTTTCAGGCGGTCGCCCAAATACTGGCTTATGTGTATGACCTGGCCGACAAAAACCGGCCCATTGGTGCCGGCATAGACGGATTGGGCCGACGTGACCTGGGTGCTGATGCCTCTGTTCCGCCCGAATATGCCAGCACTATTCTTAGTCGAAGAGGCAAATTATGAATTTGTTACAACGGGTGCTAGGCGTAGGCATCGGTATTCCGTTGATGCTCATGCTGATGTTGAGCATGTTGATTTTACCCCTGCCAGCGTGGCTGCTTGATCTGCTATTTACCTTCAATATTTCGCTGGCAGTTGTGGTCTTGCTGGTGGCTCTGTATATCAAACGGCCGCTGGATTTCGCTGCTTTTCCGACCGTTATATTGGTCGCCACACTATTGCGGTTGGGCCTTAATGTCGCCTCTACTCGCATTGTTCTGCTCGAAGGCCATGCTGGCGGCGATGCAGCTGGTCAGGTGATTAAGGCTTTTGGCGATTTTGTGGTTGGCGGCAACTACGCGGTTGGCCTGGTGGTGTTTGTGATCCTGGTGCTGATTAACTTTGTCGTCATCACCAAGGGCGCGGGTCGCATCGCCGAGGTCAGTGCCCGTTTTACCCTTGACGCGTTGCCGGGTAAACAGATGGCGATTGATGCGGATCTGAATGCGGGGGTTATCGATCAGGACGAGGCCAAAGATAGACGTGAATACATGTCCCGCGAGGCTGATTTCTACGGGGCGATGGACGGTGCCAGTAAGTTCGTTCGTGGCGACACCATCGCTGGGGTGTTGATCACCTTTATTAATATTCTCGGTGGTTTTGCCATCGGTATGTTGCAGCACGACCTGAGCGGCGCCGAGGCGGCCCGAAATTACACCTTATTAACCATTGGTGATGGCCTGGCGGCGCAAATCCCTGCGTTGCTGCTGTCTACGGCTACCGCCATGGTAATTGCCCGTGATTCTACCGAGCAGAGCATCGGCCATGAAATTCTGGTTCAGCTAGGTAGTAACCCGGCGGTACTGTGGATTACTTCCGGAATTATCGGTGTTATTGCGCTGATTCCCGGTATGCCTAATTTTGCTTTCTTTGTGCTGTCGGTTGCTCTAGGCATCGCAGCTTATCTAGTCGGTCGCCAGGCTCAGCAACCTGTGGTTGAGGAGGTCGCCATCGCGCCTGAGCCGGTCTCCAGTGAAGACGCAGACGTCACCTGGGACGATGTGGCGATGGTTGACGTACTCGGCCTTGAAATCGGTTACCGATTAATTCCCCTGGTAGACAAGGAACAGGGCGGCGAGTTGATGAGCCGAATTCGTGGCGTGAGGCGCAAATTTTCTCAGGAACTCGGATTTTTAATTCCCTCGGTTCATATTCGCGACAACCTTGACCTGGCGCCTGCTGCCTACAAGCTAACCCTGCATGGCGTTGAGGTCGGTGAGGGTGAGGTATTACCCGGTCGGGAGATGGCTATTAATCCAGGCACGGTGTATGGCCATCTGGATGGGGTCGCAACCGTTGATCCAGCCTATGGCCTTGAAGCGCTCTGGATCGATCCAGAACAGCGAGAGCAAGCCCAGACGCTGGGTTTTACGGTGGTTGATGTGGGTACGGTAATCGCCACCCACTTCAGCAGAATTATTCAGGACCATGCTCATGAGTTGTTGGGTCGGGAAGAAGTCACCCGGCTACTGGAAAAGCTCAAAGAGGCGGCGCCGTCCCTGGGTGAGTCGATGTCATCTGAGTTGATGCCCCAGTCGGTGGTTCATAAGGTATTACGTAACCTGCTCGAAGAACGGGTGCCGATTCGGGACATTCGAACCATAGCCGAGATTCTGGCGGAGGTTGGCCAGCAGAGTCAGGATGCTGACGCGCTAACGGCAGCGGTCAGGGTTGGGCTAGGCCGCGCAATCGTACAGCAGCTCTGCGGAACCCACGAAGAGATCTCTGTTTTAACCCTTGAGCCACAGCTGGAACGTATTTTGCTTAACTCATGGGGAACAGCTCAGGGAAGTGGATTTCTTGAGCCAGCATTAGCCGAACAGTTACGCGATGGATTGGCCACCGCATCTGAACAGCAGTCACTGCAGGGGACAACGCCGGTGTTGTTAGTACCACCAGAAATTCGTAAGGCGATTGCCAATTTTGTCAAACATACGGTTGCGGGTCTGAGCGTGCTGGCCTACAGCGAGTTACCACCTCAGCGCCAGATCAAGGTAGTGGCAACGGTGGGTGGGCAGTGAAGTGGATAGTGGTGGCGGAGATAGGACTGGATCGATTGGTATTTTTGAATTTCGAACAAATTAACTGAACGAAAAACAATTATGAAAATAAAACGATTTCTAGCTGACAACATAAGTACTGCCATGGCCCAGGTACGTCGGGAGTTGGGCCCTGATGCGGTGATTCTGTCTAACCAGCAGCGTGATGGCCAGGTCGAGATAGTCTGTGGCGTTGATTATGACGAGTCCCGACTGGCCTCGACCAGGACTGACGGCAGAGACCAGCTGGGCAATACCGGCACCAGCATCAATAGCCGTGTAGCACCTATGTCCCAGGCTCGAGCGGTGGGCACTGCTTTGCCGACTGTTAGTAGCGGTGGAAATTCACCGGATGCGGCGGCAGCTCGTGGGGATTTAGGCAGCGATATAGAACAGGTAAATCAGCACCAGGTTTGGAACAGTGATCCACGGTTAGAGGAAATGCATAACAGTGTTGATTCGTTAAGGGATCTGGTCGAAAACCAGCTGCTTGACATGGTTTGGGCCGGCGCAGCTCGCCACCAGGCCAATACTTCTCTGGCGGTACGCAAACTGCTTGAAGCGGGCTTTTCTGCACAGAGCAGCCGCAGTCTGCTCGCGGAAATTCCTGAAGGCTATGACCGTCAACGGGCGCTTCAGGTTGCCCTGACCTTATTAAAACGCAAATTACCGAGTCCTAAGCCCAGTGTGCTTGAGACCGGTGGTCGTATTGCGGTTGTTGGTCCATCCGGTGTTGGTAAAACCTCAATAGCGGTCGGTCTTTGTGCCCAGTTTTCACGTCTTCATGGGGTTTCTGAGGTGGCGTTAGTCGGCCTTGATAACCAGCGCGTTGGTGCCCAGGAACAGCTACGGATGTACGGCCAACTGATGGGCATGCCGGTTCGTTTAGTAGCCAGTTTTGGTGACCTGAAAAAAACCCTCGATGAATTACAGGACAAATCCATGGTGGTGGTGGATACCGCCGGTTTCTCGGGCCGAGATGAAGCATTACAGCCCGAATTACGTCAGTTGATGGGGCTTGCTGCAGAAGAATTGCAAACCATGCTGGTGTTGCCTGCCTATGGCTCTGCTCAATTTTTAAAAGACACGGTGAAACGTTACCGAATATCGATTCCACAACTTTGCGCGATTTCTCACCTGGATGCGATTCGTCAGCCCGGTATTGTCCTCAGCACTCTGCTAGAGCAGCAGCTGATGGCCGAACTGGTTACCGATGGTCCGCGCATTGGTGAAGATTTGAACCCTTTTGAAGTCGGCAGGTTACTGGCCCGATTTCAGCCCCTCGATGATGAAACTAATAACCCACTAAGAAACAAGGAAGCGATCCATGCAGGCTGAGCGAGTCAAGCTAAAAAACGGAATTGGTCCGATCGGTGTGTTGCCACCAGTATCGCCCAATAACAGACAGGGAACTGTGCCTCGGCCAGTAAGGGCAATATCGGTGACCGGCGGTAAAGGCGGTATCGGTAAAAGTAGCGTGGCGATCAACCTGGCATTGGCGCTGATTGACAGTGGTCAGAGCGTGATGTTGATGGATGCCGACCTGGGGCTGGCCAATATCGACGTCATGCTGGGGCTGGATGCTCGCTATGACATCTCTCATGTGTTGAGCGGCGAACGTCGGCTATCTGAGGTGCTGTTGAAGGGGCCCGG
>JAESTY010000031.1 GCA_016763355.1 Immundisolibacteraceae bacterium | reverse complement strand
TGTCCAGAACCCAGTGGTATAAGTTACATTGAAATTCCAAGCATCTAAATCAGTAGTGCTAGAAATGATTAACTGACCTTGGAATACACAGCAGTCTTCAGCGTTTTGGGGACTTGAATCAGCAGTAGCCCATGAAGTAAAAGGATGGCTAGCGGAAGATAATGTATCGTCTGTCAAAGCGGACAGAACGTTCTCTGAAGTTGAATCACCTTTCTGAGCAAATCCCCTTACAAAATTGTTGGCTAAGGTAGTTGCCGTCGCTGTCTGCACGAAAGGTCTAGCAAGTTTTATCTTGCCTGGGTTTGTTCTGAGGTCAATGTCTCGTGTTGCTAAAAGCTCTCCAGCAGTATCATTAAGATTAAGCTGTCTTACATGGCCATTTTGATTTGGGATTTTGAAGGTGGGCATTATGAGTAAAGTCCAATGTGATAAGGAATCTTGTCGATATAAACTAACAGACGCTTATCAAATTGTTTTGCGTAATTAATGGTCGTAGGGAAAGCACTGACAGTGGTGGATCCGTTAAGGGCTGTCATTGTGGTATCTAAAATGCCTGACAGAACTGCATCTTCAAGAACCCTTGCTCTGATTGATTCTGTATAGACGACATCTTTGGCTAGACGCATATCTGCCAGTTCTTTCTCTAGTTTTTGTAAGCGTTCTTCTACTGTCATCTGTCTTGGTTAGTCCATGATTTAATGTTGCGAGCAAGTTTTGTCCATACACGAGAGATAACTCCTGTGACACTGTCTGAGCTAGTAATTGTATCTGTAGCTATAAAGTTAAGATTTAATGTTCTAACTTCCGAACTGGTAACTGTATCGCTAGTTGAAATTGATTGATCTGGGGGAATAGATAACATTAATGCTCCACCAGTTAACGCTGTTCCAGATGCAATGGTAATTGAACCAGCTCCAGTATCAGTTGAAGCGGCTCTAACCGCACTATAGGCTGAAGCATGAGAAATAACCGCAGAAACATTGGCATCCCAAGCCTCTGTCCAGGTCGGGTTGCTTGTAGCGATTGCGTAACCGCTTGCCGAAGAAGTTCCTCCAGTACTCGTAACCATACACTGAACAAGAATACTGTTAGCTAATACGCTAATTGTTGGAATACTTAACACACTGGAGGCATTAACAACTTTAGAATTTGAATAAACAGGTTGAGGGACGCTTGCTCCTGAAAAGGCCATAATATTAGCAGAACACTGTCCTGGCCCTCCAGTAATAGTAAAGGTAAAGTTTGAAGCTGCAACATCCGAGGAATCAGCAACTTTATAATAGATTTTTGAAGCTCTATTCGCTCCTCCAGTAATTGTGTCTATTAAAGTAAATCCAGTTGGGGGTGTGTAGGTATAAGCCCCGCTCTCAGCGCTAAATTGAGCAATCATTAAATCACCCACCGCTAATCCTGATGGTTTTGTTACAACTGAAGTTGCCGCGTTTGCAAAGGCTGTTGAAGCTGATGAACGAAAGGCTACTGCCATTTAATAAATGTTAATTTCTATGCAAATTTTACGTTGTAGGTAACTACGATTTGTTCACCGTTAATTACGGTCTTAGTCCCAGTTCTGAATGTTGGAAGCAATTTAGATAACCCAGCTACAGCAACACCACTAACAGAACCTAATGCACCAAGGGCTGAAAAAGTAAGGCCAGCACCAGAAACTAAAAGCGCAAAATCAAAAACAATATTTTTGGTTTCTTTAGATAAGCCCTTAAAGTTTTCAGCAGTTAATTTAATTCCTACTGACAACGGTTCTATATACTCACTAATTCTAGTGATTGCTGGACCCAAAGCATCACCCATGATTTGAATGGTAACTTTTATTCTTTGAATTAATCGATCATATTGAAAACCAAGCTTTGCTATTCCTTCAGTTTTTTGTCTAAAGGCTTCATCTAATGCACCTGCCGATTTTCTCATTGCATCTAAGTCACTTTTAAATTTTTTAGCTTGTGCTCCTGTTAAAGAAAGAGCAAATGCAACAGCTTCAGCACTACCTACAAGTTTTTGAAGTGGTAGCTTTGTATCTTTAGCATGTTTTGCAATTAGCTTTAACGCTCCTTGTAATCCTTCTTGCGCTATAAGCTGCTTTCCTGATTCAATCCCCATTTTTTTATAGAGTTTGATTAAATCTTTTTTAGGATTAATTAAAGCCTTTAAAGTAGCCTTATATTGAGTTGCAACAATAGAAGCATTTCCAAGTACTCCAGTAGTTGAAGAAAATGAGCTAAAAAGCTCTTCTTGTGACACACCAAGTTCATTAGATAAACTTGTTACTTGTTGGATAGATACACCCAAATCAGCAAGGGTTGTTTGACCAAGTTTAATAGTCATTTGTGCAAAGTCTGCTACCTTTTTTTGTGCTGCAAAAGTAGTATCTCCATAACCTTTTGTGGTAGCTGATAACAAACCAATCGCATCATCAATAGAACCAACTCCAGCTTTTGCGGATTTGGTAGCAAGTTCTAAAGTATCCATTGATTCACTAGAATCTCCAAGGGCTGAAACTACATTGTATAAACCTTCAGACAATTCGCTAGTAGATTCGCCTGATTTAATGGATAGATCCTGTATCGAATCCTTTAGAGAGTTTATTCTTTTAATATTGTCTGGAATTAATGTTGCAACATTTGACATTGATTCATTAAAGTCTTTAGACATCTTAAAAGAAGCAGCAGAAACAGCGATTAATGGAAGAGTAAAGTTCTTATTAATACTCTCTCCAATTTTTTTAAAACTTCGAGTAGATTTTTTGATACTTCTCTCTAAGTTTTTTAATTGCTTCTGAAATTGAGAAGTTTTTAAACCAAAAACTCCAAATAAATTACCTACTGATTTACCCATTATTATCTCCAAATAATTTAGCTAATCTGTCTTTCTCTTCTTGTAGTTGCTCTTTTGTTAAAGTCTCTTCTTCTTTTTCACTAATTAAATAGTTTTCTAATGGCTTCAACTTCTCTGTATTTGAAAATACAGCGGTAAAATATGATTGAGTTATAGCAGCATTATGTTCTGTTAGTTTTCTTTTTTGATAGCTATAACAATAGGCATCAAATTCAGCTGGTGTTATGCTCCAAAATTCAAAGATTGTAACCCCCATTTCAAGAGCAACCAAAAAATGGGAGTTAATCAAATCATAACTTTTATCTATGGGTTCTTTGGTGGCGGGATTTTCTTCTTTTTTTTATCTTTATCTTTTGTATAAAAATTAGAAGTTTGATCCAAAAAACACCCTAGAATTTCAGCACCAAAACCATCAATACTAGCACTTCTTGCATCCAGTATTTCATCTGATTCATCAGCTGTAACTTCTGGGTGATGGTGTATTAATCCAGCATGAAAGACTTTAGATAATGATTCCATAGAATCAAGACCAATCTTGTCAAGTTCTGAAATTTTTACTCCAAAATCTTTTTCAATTTTTCTTAGAGCTTTAAACGAATATCTCAATTCGTAATTTTTATTATTTTCTTCAAAAATCATTACAACCTCAATTAATAAGTAGACTTATATAAACTACCAGTTCCAACAAGAGTTACTGAATTACCAGCGTTATCTTCATTTCCTCCTGATATATTTATTTGTGTCACAATCGCAGTACCAACACGTTTAATTCTGTCTTGATCATTTCTAAATTCAACTTCAACAGTTGTGTCATTGAAATAACTATCCTCTAGTTTTAAAAATGCTGAATCAGTTTCTTCAAAAAATTGCTCTGAAGACATTTGCCAAGACTTCTGTCCTTGTGTATTTTCAACCCATCCACCAGAATCTTTATGAGAATTTCCTTTTACATCTTTGGACATACCCAAGTTATCTGAACTAGTATTTCCAATAACTGTAGCTACGTCTGTCGATCCATCATCTACATAAATTCTAAATGCTTTACCTTTTACCTGTGTCATATAATTCTCCTTACCTACGAGGTTTGCTTTAGAGTGATTTCTAAATCAATACCAGACACTAAAAACTCTTTACTATTACTATTTGAATATGTATCCATTTCAATTTCTTTTACTTCAAAATTATCTAAAGTCAATGAACTTTCATCTAACAAATTATAGATTTGCTCTTGTATAGTTTTACCTTCTTTGAATCCGTTTTTTTCTGTGAAAATTTCAATGGATGTTTCTATAATTTTGTAGTCTTCATCTTTGCTATGTTTATTTTTTTGCTCTCTATCTTCGCCAATGATCACATATGGCAAAACATCATCTGTTGTAACTACATCCAAAACAGTTAAAGATTTAGCAATAAGTAATTCATACAATTTTTTTTGTAAATAATTTGAAGCCAATCTTTTAACCATATAAAATTTTCCTTAACATTTTTTCAAATTCTTGTTGTGCTATTAATTCAACCTCTTCATAGGCTTTTTTTAAAAACTCTTGTGATTTTGCACCCTTATGTTTATAAGCTTTTTTACTTCTTCTTTTGGCTATAGCATGTGCTTTTGTACCCTTCTCAACCATGATTCCATGATATCCTTTTGCGTACTTTCCACCTCTTACTCTTGGCCCTACTAAAACAGCCACACTATAAGAACCTAATCTTGTTAAATTCTTCATTCCTATTGATCTTCTTAAGTTTCCTTTTTCATGAAACCCATCATTCAATTCGCCAACAGGAGCATTTTGTTTTGCATGCTTTACCATTTGTTTACCAATGGCCCGAAGCCCTCTAAAAAGAAACCGCTTTTGCGCTCTTCCTTCTAGCTTCCTAATCTCTTTTAAAAGGTCTTCTACACCTTCTATATGAAAAGAAATTCCATCACTCAAGGTATGAACCTCCACGATCTAGTTTTTTATAATTTGCTATATGCTGCTCATTTTCCCTTGCTGCTCCCTCTAACATTTTTAGTTGGAACTGAAGATCTTTTCTTTCATTAAATATTTGCTGTTGTCTAGCTTGTAAATACTCAAGTGAAATATATTGATCACTCTTTTTTTCATAACCATATAAGTGATCTGATTTTAATAGAGCTGATTTGTTAGGGATATTTAGCTTTACCCCTCTACCTTGTAAAATACCTAATAAATATTCTGTACAGGGTCTTTGGTTGCGGTACTCTTCATCATCTGTTAGATCCACACCATAAATAGCTATCTCTTCTACATTTTTATATAAAAGTACAAAAGCTAAAATGTATGAAATCGATGAAGTGTAATAGTTTTCTTGTATATCTTGAAAGCATTCAGTAAAAGGAAAATCTATTGATTTTGGTAAATCACCGTATTGCTTTTGACATACAACTGGTTTTTTACAGGAGTAAAGATATTCATTTGTTCCTTTTCTCCATTTTTTTCTATCATGCATTTCAAAATAGATATCTACACAGCTATTTTGAAATCCAGATAAAGCAATAATTGTATAATCTTGATTATCAATAGGAGCATCTTTTAAAGTGTTGTATGAAGATCCTAAAATCAGGACTTTATTTTTTAATTTAATTTGATCTTTCATTTTATTCTTTCTCGTTGGCTACTATTTCTACTTCACCGTTTCTAACTACTTTTGAAAACTGTTCTATTTCAAAGTATTTGCCATCTATTAGAAGTGTTTTTGATCTATTTAGTTGGCTATTTATTCTTGTTGTTATTGATACACTTCTTAAGTATCTACTTGTTTTATCTGCTCTTAGTTTCTGTGGTTTTCCTTCTTCAATCAAACACCATATTTTAGATATTTCCGTCCAAATCGTTGCACCTTTTCCACCTTGTCCATCAGATCCAAAAGACAAATCACCAAATGAAATTCTATCTCTTAATTTTCCAGCTTTCACAATTTAAAAATCCTATCCCTGTCAATTAAGTTTTCCGCTTGTGTTGGGACTTTTCCAGCGTGATCTTCTCGATTATTAAATAAGTATCCAATTACTAGAAGTATTGCTTGTTTAACTCTTTGAGGTACGTCCGTAGCATCTCCATAACCACACACATAATTTATAATCACAGCGTTATGGACTTGCTTAGTTGAAGGCCAACAAACTGAGCTATCTTTATAAATGTATGAAGGTGTTTCCAAATCATTAACTATGTAATCTGATGGATCTAATGTTTGTAAGTTTCCATCACAATCATAATATTTCACACTATTTACAACTTGAAGATTTGGAAGCGGTAATTCCATACAATGTTGAAAACCAGAAAAGTAAGCTTCTACTGTTTTTGTGATAATTGAGCGTTGAAGGTATCCTTCAATATGCTCAGTTCCAGATTTAATTAATCGAGTCAAATATGCGTCTTCAGCTACATCATCAATGCGAAGGTGAATTTTAACTTCTTCAATTGTTACTGGCTCACTAGCAGCTTTTATTATTACTTTTCTGGCTACCATTTTTATACTTCTTCAGGTGAGATTAAAAGAGCTTCTGATAAAACAGAATCGTGCAACTCTTGAGGTGACATTTTTGATTCATACATAATAGCTATGATGCAAGAAATAACCGCATTTTGTGTTGTGATCACAAGTTGAGGCTCGATGTATCTCTTCAATGGTTTATATACGTCTAAAATAATAGCTTTACCAGCTAGGTTTCCAGATGCTGCAACTGGTGCATCAACAGTGCCTGTTAAAACATTCATTGTACCTGTAGAGTTAGTATCTGATTGAGCGACTTGAAGCTTCACAACTGAACCATCAACAGCTGAAGTTAAAACAGCAATAAACTGAACTCCCTGTACTCCTTGCATATCTAAAATTATGCCTTTTTTAGTACCTGTTGAAGCGGCTGCTGCTTGAAAAACAACAATCGATTTTACATTTTTTGATATATTCATATCATCCTTCTTTATTTAAAAATTGATTAATAATTTATTAATTAGATCCAGCTTTTACACTGGATCATCTAAACGCTTTGAAACTTAGTTTTAAGCTAATTTCATTACTGCAAAAGCTTTTTCTTCCAATGGCATACCATCTGTACGTTTTCTAGAAATGAACCCTGTTTTTCCTTGAGGGGCATAAAGCTCTCTAAGAACTTGGAATTCATTTTTTTTGTAATCGTGAATATGGTATTGACTAAGATCCGCAAACACTCCAATAGCTAAACCACTAGTAAAAGTTTTTGGCATGAATTCACTCTCTAGAATAGGGCTATTTAGTAAACGGTCATGCTCACCATCTTTAACAGCAGACTGCCAAATATATTGACCATTTGAATCTTTGATTAAAGCCAACGCTAAAACCACATCAGAATGAAGCAACCATCTTCCGTTTTTTCTAAAGTTTGGATGTACTGCTTGCTTTACTCTTTTTAAATTATCAAATTTAACAAGAGTTGCTGTATTACCACCACTAATCCATCTATCAGCGCTTACACCCATTTTTGATTGAGTAAGTATTCCAAGTGGTTGAGCTGCACCAGTTCCAAGAATATATGCTTTTTCTTCTGCTTGTCCGAATTTATACGCAAGCTGCCTCATTACATAGCTCACAATATCAAAGCCATCAGCAGCTATTAAATCTCTTGAAACTTTGACTAACTTTGATAAAGGATGTGATCCTAGTTCTCTTTTTCCTAGTTTGAAATCTTTTGACTCTTTAACATTAGAAATTTCCCCTGTCCAATCTGGCTCATCGAATCCATCATCAACAGAAATATACCCAAGGCCATTGATACTATTAGTACTATGAACCGTTGCATATTTTCTAATATGAACAATCTTTTCAATCTCAATTAAAAGCTTTTTGCTAATTTGTTGAGGCATTGTTAAAAAACCACCTGTTTCATCACTATCAACTTGCATGGAGTTTAGAACTTGTTCAGACCCAACTTTTAAAGCTTTAACCATGAAATCAATATCTTTATTTTTCGTTGTTGCTGGATGATCTTTCAAAACTGCTTGAACGTCGATTTTTTCAATCTCGTTCATTTGTTCTTTAAGCTTCACACTTGCATTAATAGCTTTGATCCTATCAAACATTTTGTTTGTACTATTTGTTTGCTCTTGATTTAAAACCCCTTTATCATCCTTTTGGGCTTTATCAAAAATTTCTCTAGCACTAGCAACTAACTTAAACTTTTCTATTTTCAAATCTTTAATTGATTCATCTTCCACAACATTCTCCTTGTTAAATAATTTCTAATAAATCTAATTCTTGTTTTTTTGACACTAATATTTTTTTGTTATTTTCAATTTCAATTTCTTGTTTTTTCTCTTCTTCAGCTTTCTTTTTTTCAACATCTTTTTTTACTGAATTTTGATTTTGATTATCAAAAAGTCTTTTGGGGCAATTCTTAAAATTCTTTAATCTAAAAGTATTTTTTACATTTAAAGGTTCTGTTTCTGTTTCTTCTTTTGAAGCAAAACCAAAAGCAACAGCTTCTTCACTTGTTAGCCATGTTTCTTCATCCATCATTTCATGAATTTCATTCTTTGAAATTCCTGTATTCTCTATGTAAACATTGGCTATAGTTTCTTTGATTTTATCTAATCGTTCCGCTGTTTTTAGAAAATCTTTAGATTCTCCATAAGCAAAAGTCCAAGGGTTATGAATCATTATCATTGCATTGCTAGGAACTATCACTTCATCCCCAGCCATAGCAATAACAGAAGCAGCAGAAGCAGCAATAGAATCTATTTTTACAATAACTTTGCCTTCATACTCTTTTAATAAGTTATAAATAGCAGCAGCTTCAAAAACATCCCCACCTAAAGAATTTATACGAACGGTAATGTCACCCTCTAAATTCATTAATTGTCTTTTGATAGATTTGCCTGTAATTCCTTCGTCGTACCAACCTTCACCGATTTCATCATAAATTAGAATTTCATTACTCATTATTTTTTCCTACCTCTTTGATTGGTTGCATATTCATAGGAGCAAAAGTATTGTCTCCATTCGCTATAGGGTTCATATTTTCCATTTCTCTTATTTCATTTGGTGTTATTGAGGATGTATTAAATAAAACTGTATATAGTTTTGCTCTTGCTTCAGAATCCCCACGCAAAAGACCATCAACATTAAATCGAATGGAAAAACCATCTTTTCTTTCTTTTCTTGTCAAAAGAGAATGGTTTAAAGCCTGTTCCCACCTGATATTCCAAGGCATGATTGTATGGTTTACAAAGTCCCTTGATTGTTGTTCAATATTTGAGAAAGAAGCATTTTCCAAATCACCAATTTTATGGGGAGGCACAGAAAAAATTGCAGCTATTTCAGAACGCTGATATTTTCTACTTTCCAAAAATTGAGAATCTTTGTTTGTTAGATTTAAAGGTTTTACTGTTGTACCACCCTCAACAATTAAACATTGATGTGAATTTTCAGTCCCACTAAAGCGATTAACCCAAGCTTTCCGTAATTTCTCTTTAGTAGCATCATCCATCCCCTTTTTATTAGCAAACTCCATTACTACTGAAGGATGACCACCTTGTTTAAAATATCTAGCTCCATGCTCTCTTGCTGCAATTGAATATCCTAGAGTTAGTGCTAAATGCTCTATTACATTTAGTCCTACCAGCCCATTAGATGAAAGTCCTTGGATATGTAAAATATCATCATCAAATAAAATTAATGTTGTTCCTGTATCTTGGTTTGTATAGTTATAATATATTTTTGAATTAGGGACATATCTATCAAAATAGGGTTTTCCATCTTTAACACAAAAAGGTGTTATAAAATCAGGATGGATATATACAAGTTCATCAACAGGGGTTCGCCCTGATACTTTTAATGCGTAGGCATTACCACGTAAAAGCAAAGCGTATTGCATACTCTCAACAAATGAAAACGAGGTTTGTTTTTTATTTGCTTTTGAGTGTAAAATTTCATAAAGATAATGATCTTTTTGCTTGCTTTTACTTTTTGTTTTTTTATCTTTTCTATAAATATGTAATGGTAGTTGTGCCACACCTTCACAAATCACTTTTATAGATGCAAATACAGCTGCATCTTTTGTGGATTCATCAGAATTGCTATCATCGAAAAATTCACGTACTTGTTTTTCGGTTGCATTAGATCCACTCAAAGTAAAACTATTCCATATTTTTTTAAAGAAATTCATACGACTAGTATGTTGACATTAGCAATGAAAAGACATTTCTCTAAAATGAGAAATTTCATTTTGACATGCTACAGAGCAGACCTATAAACAATCTACAGAGATTTAAAAAATTTTTATTTTTTGTGATTTTGACAGATTAGAAGGTTATTTCATCACAATTAGCATATATAGAAACTTCATCCACTAAATCCTCTAAAGCAACCACTAAAGCATCAATAATTGCTGCTATTCCATCAATAGAACCTGCTGATTTTCCTTTTGACGGTAGATAATTACCGTTTCTATCAGGCTCTACAACAACACAAGAAGCATTCCAGTTCAAAACAGGGTTATCATTATGTAAAAGATATCCACTCGTAATAAGTCCTTCAAGCTCTTTACAAGGTTCATTTAGTGTTTTTATACCTTGTCTTACTGGTTTTACTTCGAAACCCGCTTCATCTAATTTAAAAGACAGCTGTGTTGCATTATATGGGTCATAACCGATGGATTGAATATTAAATTGTTCACTTCGTTTTTCTATATCATCTTCAATATATTGATAATTAATAATTGAACCTGGTATCAATTTAATATGGCCTTGCTCAGCCCACACCGAAAGAGGAACTTTTGTTTCTTTTTGCCTCTTTAAAATATTATCTTCTGGATAATAATAGTCAACAAAACAATGCCAATGTTTTTCATTATTAATTGGTGGAAATAAATATGCTACTGCTGAAAAATCAATTTTGGATGATAGATCAATACCAAGGTAACAAGTTCTACCTCGTAGATCCTCAATAGAGAAATCTCTTTTGCACTTACCCCAAGCTATTAAATCAATCCAACTTTTAGCAGAGTTCACCCAAATATTTAGTTTTTTTACCAGAAAATTTATTTTATCGTTAATACTGTTTTTTGCTGTAGTACTTAATCGAATCATATCATCAAGTAATACAGATACACCCAAATTTGGATTTGCCTTATTCCAAACATCAGGATCAAAACAATCATCTTCCTCATCAAGAGTATAAATTATTCCAAATACTGTTGGGTCTTCAAATACACCTTGTAGGATATTTGCAATATAAGTTCTTTTATCATAACAAAAACAAGTTCTTTGTACTCCCGCTGTAGTAACTGCAATTATCAAACTTTCATTTCTAGATCCTGTTGCCGAATCCATCACATCCCACATTTCACTCGATTTGTGCGCATGTAATTCATCAACTAAAGCCCCATGAACATTTAAACCGTCTTCTGTATCCGAATCTTGTCCAAGTGGTTTAAAAATAGAATCTATTAAATCACGAGAAAGAATATTAGTTCGACTCTTTATAATTTTTCTTAGTTCTGGTGACTTCTTAACCATTCTTACAGAATCGTTGAAGATAATTTTGGCCTGATCTTTTTTTGTTGCTACTGCATAAACTTCTGCACCAGATTCTAAATCACCTAGCAACAAATATAGAGCGATCCCAGACATCCAAGTACTTTTACCATTTTTTCTAGCTACTTCAATATATGCCGTTCTAAATCGTCTGAAGCCTTTTTCGTTTTTCCATCCAAACATCATTGCAGTACAAAAAAGCTGCCAAGGAGAAAGTTCAATTATATTTCCAGCCCATTGACCTTTACTATGTCTACAAAATTTAAACCAATCAATTGCATGTTGTGCTGCTTCTTCATCAAAATATAATTTTGTTTCTTCAGATCTTTCTAAATCATCAAAGTGCCTTTTTATTGCAAGCCAAGTAAGTTCACACGAAATAATTTTACTATCTAAAATTTCATGTGCATATTGAATTGCTGTCTCTACTGTTTGAGGGATCATTTTATTTTTTATTGCTCATCAAAAAAGCTAAAAGCTTATCATCTTTATTTTGTCCCTCAGCATTAACTTTTGCTCTTGATGCTGGAGTCATGCCAAACTCAGTTAAAATTCTTGTCATTTGTTTTACATACATAGATGAAAGATTTACATTTGCATTAATGTAACTAATTCCTTTTGAAGATGTTGAGACTTTTCCGTCTTTCTCTTTTATTCCGTCTTTTGTTTTTTCTGGCTTACTTGCATCTATGATTTTTTGCTCACAATCCAACCAGTTTTCATACGCTCTACAATAAATCGTTAAAGCAGAGGCATCAATTTTTGCTATAATTTGCATTAGTTTTAGCTCTTTTGTAACCCTTTTCCACTCCTTTTTTCCTTCTTTTCCTAAAATTTTAGGGCATGGAGGAATTGCAACTTCAACCGTTGGTTCCCTGTTGTTTACTCGATTTCTTCTTAAAGTTCCTTGTTTTTCTTTTACCTTTGTAGGCTTTTTTGGTCGGGTCATACCCCCCCCCTATGAGTTATGGCATTTATTTTACTGAGTTAAGGCGGTCGGTAGTCAGTGATATTCTGTAGAGATTAAATCCCCCCTACCCCCTGACTAACCAATCCTTCGGTGTTTTATGTTTTTTGTACTCGGTGTGCCATATTTTGATGATTTTTAGCCAATCAGTAGGCACATTGAACATTTTTCTATTGTTCTTACAGTTTCTATAGCAAGTCGCTTCATCCTTTAGAAGGATAATAACTTTAGAGTCTTCGAATCTATCTTGCATGGCCTTGATCTTGGCTATATCACCAACATACATTGCAATGTATATATGTCTCACCTTAGTTTCCTGTGAAAATATAGTAAGGATGAACTCTCTTATTTTGTTTATATAAACAAATAGACTCTTAGGTTTTATGTACCTATCGCATCCACTGATAGCTGCATAGATAGTATCAAAGTCTATTACAATATCATTTGGTTTTAGTAATGATTGTATGTAGTTATCTACACCAGATCCAACAGGGCCACAAACGATTGTAGTAGGTGCATGCTTAAGTTCTATATATTCTGGATTCTCTTGTGCTGTCTTCTTACTATGACATTGCCTACATAATGGCTGCCAGTTGTCTTTATCCCAGAATAAGGACAGATCACCCTTATGATCAATGATATGATCTACTACATCACTTGGCTGGAGCTTACCGTCATTCTTGCAGCTTATACATAATGGGTTATCAAATCGATAGTCTATGCTTGCCCTTCTCCACTCTCGTATATTGTATAGCTTCTTATGATCACTCATAACCTAATTCCTTTATGATTTGAGTAATTGACTGTTGAATATTAACAAACTGCTGCTGTAGTTCTTTGAGGGTTTTTAGTTTACTTTGATGGTCATTAGATCTTTTAAACTCTTGAGCTTCTTCTTTAGCTTCTGACCAGCTGAGGTCATTCTTTAGTTTGTCTACTAATCTATTACTAAATTGTTCAGGATCTTTTGAGTGTAAAGGGATTGAAATAGATCTAGTTTTACCATGTCTAAATCTTTGTTGTATTACTATGCTTGTATCGTTATCCCAACAACAAAAAGTAAACTCTGTTTTGATTTGTTTTGTTGGTTCTAATCCTAAACAGCTAGAACATTGTTCATTTAAGAACTTTTTCTTTCTTAAATACCAATTGTTACATTTAATACAAAGGATGTGGGTTTTGATATTTGTTATATCTGCATTAATTAAAGACCATTGGACACAGTCATATTCATTGATATCAACAAAGCTAGTCATTTGCTCCCCTTATAATTTATGTCTAAAGGGATTTTCTAAAGAAGATAGTCCTAATCAGACTAAGTAAATAAAGAAATGCAGCTAATAGTAAGGATATTACAAACTTATACTAAAGTATGCGGGAACAAATTAAGCAAAAATAGAAACTATCGTCTTACATTAGTCTTATGCATTTCTTTATCTGATAAAATTATATTATCAAATAATTAAGATAAAAGCAATTGTATTTCTATTGATTCACAATATGTGAATTGTGTGTGAATTAGTTTTGACTCTTATAAATTTTAATAGTCTTTAAAATAAGTGCTTCTTTATCTCCAAGCTCAAATTTTAATTTAGAGTTTTCTTCTTGTAATTTTGATACAAGTTCATTTGATTGAAATAACTGATCTTGTATTTTAATTAAAGACTCTGTTAAATCATCTAAAAGAGGTTTATCTTCTTCTGGTATTGATGAAGTTATATCTTCTTTCTCTAAAATATGTTTTTGTTTTGTTTTACTCCAAGCTATTGTTGAAGCAGCTGTTCCTTCTTTTTTTTCTTCTGGTAAAGAATCATATATTTTTAACCAATCTTCAATAAATTTATCTGCTTCAGCTCTAGAATAAAACCAAACTTTTCTATTATTTGGATCTTTCTTTGATGTAATTAATTGTTTATTAGTTATGTGATATCTTATTTGTCGTTCTGCATTTTCATCTATGATATTTGCATCAATGAACATTTGTTTAAGTTCAGTAAATGTTATAAAAGACGTAGCCATATTGTTCCCTTTCGCTATGGATTATTTTTTAATAATTTATAAATTATATTTACTATTCTGGAAAAACTTTAGATTTTAAGTAAATTGCTAAGGGCAATCTTCCAGCCCGATCTTTTAAAATTTCATACTCTTCTTGAGTAAATGAAATAGCCACTTTCTTTACTAATCTTTTTGATTTTTCTATTTTTGGTCTACCATAAGTTGGTGTATCTTCTAATATTTTCTTTGATGTTATATCAAAATCATCTACGTTCATTTTCATGCCTTTTTATAATTTAAATACTATTAAGCTGATTTAATATTATCTTTACTATCTAAAGTATTTATAATATTAATAAGCTGATTATTGACTTCTGTATATGCTCTAGTAATAAGCTTATTCTCTTGCATCATTTCATCAATAGATTTTTTATTTTTAAACATATTTTGGAAACATTTTGACTCTTTAACTCTTAAAATTTCATATGTAAAAAAGTTAGAAAGTATTTTATGCGCTTCAAAGAACTCTTTTTCATTTGACACTTTATTAATAATCAAAATAATATTTTTATTAAATTCTTCAACTTCTTTAATTGCATACATAGTTGTTTTTAAACTTGTATAATCTGTTAAAGTTGGAATTAATATTGTTTTAGACTGTTTTAAACATTGAGAAATTCTTGTATCCATCATGTGACCACCTAGATCATAAATGATAGGTGATGAATAATCTAAAATAGGTACTTTCTCATTCGGTTCAAGTTTTAAAACTTTTGAAGATGGTAACACATCATCTATAGGACTATAGATATCATTTGTTATAATTGTATTGCCTGTTTTTAATGCTAATGCTAGTGATAATGAAGTTTTACCAGTGCCACCTTTAGCGTTATATACTGTAATTGAATCCATTAATAGTCTCCCTTTTAAATAATATCGGATATTATCTAATGTATTATAACATTTTAATACTATTTAAAGTTTAAAT
>JAESTY010000313.1 GCA_016763355.1 Immundisolibacteraceae bacterium | reverse complement strand
GCCATGTATAACGCTAGCGGCGAACCGCTGGCATCGATATTGATGGGTAAAAATCGCAAAATCGCTGGTCGCGGTGAGCGTCAGTTCTATCTAAGGCACACCAACAGCGACCAGACCTGGATTGCGGCGGGTGGTTTTAATCCGGCCACCCTGGCGTCGGCATGGTTATCCCGCGAAATCCTCGACATCGATCAGCAGCGCATTAATCAGGTCACTATCCGCCATCCTGATAAACCCGAGACCACTATCAGCCGCGACAAGCCCCTGGATGAATTTACGTTGCAGGGTATTCCTGATGGCCGCAGCGCCAAAACCACCGAAATCGCCGCCATTGCGTTCGGGCTGCAAAAACTGCCCATGGTTGATGTCAACCAGGCCGACGACGTTAACTTAAACTGGGATCAGCCCATTCAGGTCAGCTTCAGTACCTTCGACGGACTCAATGTAACGGTTGATATTCAAAAAAAGGATCTGGGCATCGTTAGCCGCTTTCGTGCCAGCGCCGATCAGGACAGCCAGGCCAGCGCCGAGGCAGACAAGCTCAACCAGGCATTACAGCCCTGGTGTTTGTGCTGCCCAATCATACGGTGACCACCTTCACCCGCAACCTCGAAGAGTTGCTGGTGGCACTGCCTGAAACCACTGAAGAGTAAACAGGCTAGGGGGGTGGCGAAGACTCAGTTTTCGCCGCCTGTTGAGCATTGTAGATACGCTGTAACTGGCTATTGCAGCTACCGACTTTAATCCAGTAGAACACCCAGAGCACCAGGGTTGCCAGCACCAGTTCATCGCGACCCATTAACACCCAGGCCGGGGCCGCCTCGCCCCAGAACAGTGCTACCCAGCAACCGAGCCAGGCCAGGCTAGCAGCCAGCCCAAAAAAACGGCCGCCATCACCACGCTGATTACCCAGGATGCTGGTAATGGTTTCACTGACTTTAAGCACCGTGTAAAAATGCCAGACCACCGACACCGGGGGCAGCAGGTTTATCCAGACCAAACCGGGATGCATCTTGCGATTTTCAGCACTGGCGAAAGTCAGGGCTTTGCGTAGTGACAACAGGTAAAAAAACAGCGGTGCCACCACCATCATCAAGATCGCGCCGTAGGCCACGAAAACCATCCCCTCTATGGCCTGGGGGTCTACAGCCAGACCTTCGGCAACCAGGGCCGTTGCGGCATCTTCCATCAGTAACTCCAAAATAGCGTTTGTTTAAGCAGAATTAGGCGAGGCAACCCGCCACCAACCAGGTCTGCTAAAAGCTGCGCATGCTACCGAAAATGACCGCCAAAGGCTTGCTCAGGGCCACTATTTTTAGGGTTTTTGATTACCGGCCTGGGCCACTGTTATCCGATCAATAACAATATTCGCTGTTAACACCTCAGGCAGCAGGTGGGGCGTCCCAGACGGGTCGTAAAAAAGATAGGTTGGCACCCCATTGCGGCCCACCCGGGCCAATGCCGCAGTAATTTGCGGGTCCTGGCGGGTCCAGTCGGCGCGAATGGTGCGTATTCCCTGGTCAGCAAAAAACTCTGCCAGCCTGGGTTGGTGCAGTGCGATACGTTTATTGACCTGGCAGGTGATGCACCAGGCAGCGGTGAAGTCGATAAATAGCGGCTCTCCGGTTGCCAGATAGCCATCCAGCGCCACCTGATCAAACGGCTCCCAACCGGACTGATTGACCCGGTTGGCTACTTGATCAGCTGGTTCGGTAATCTTCTGCAACAGCGGAACCTGAGAAAGCAGTAGGGCGATTAGGGCCAGATCTATCCAACTGCGTCGAGAACCGCGCCGCTGCTGCAGCCCATGCAGCCAGCCAGCCATCGCTAAGGCCACCATCACCAGTAGTAGCAACGCCACCGCATCGACGCCCTGCTGGTGACCCAAAACCCAGACCAACCAGGCAGCTGTCGCCAGCAGGGGGAATCCCAGCAGCTGGCGAAAAGTGATCATCCACTGGCCCGGTTTAGGTAGCCTCGCAAGCAAGGCCGGCATTTCTGCCAACAATAAATAGGGTGCCGCCAACCCTAAAGCCACCGAGGTAAAAATTAGCATAGTGACTGCACCCGGCTGGGTCAGTGCATAACCCAACGCCACCCCCATAAACGGCGCAGTACAGGGCGTGGCGACTGCCGCCGCCAATACCCCGGTATTAAAACTGCTCCAGTAGCCACCGCCGGTATCCGCATTGCCCGCCAGGCGCATCATGGTGCCGCCGACTTCAAACAGACCAAACAGATTCAGTGCCAGCAGCAGCATCAGTAGACTCAGGCCCATCACGAATCCGGGTGACTGCAGTTGAAACCCCCAGCCGATCTGTTCACCGGCCTGCTGTAGAAAGAGCATCGTACCGCTGAGCAGCCAAAACGACATCAGGATACCGAGGGCAAACAACAAGCCATGGCGGCGCACATGGCCTTTATTACCCTGGGCCATGTCGATAAAAGACAGCACTTTTATCGACAAAATAGGGAACACACAGGGCATTAAATTCAGAATTGCACCACCGATGAACGCCATCAACAGCGCCAACCCCAGGTTCAAACCGGTAGAAGAGCTGGGCTGGGATTGCACGTTGCGCGTTGCAACTATTTCACTCGCTAAATTTGGGGCTGCGGTTAATTCAACAACCTCGGCATTGATATCGAGCCCTGCTGGTTGGCCTGAGCCGTTCCAACCAACAGGATTTACCAACACTCCGCTGATTTGCCGCAGTGAACCCTGGTTAAATTGTGACCGGGTCATCGCCAGTTGATAGCCGGTCTGGTTGGTAAATAGCCGCTGATCCGCAGCCGGCTCAACCTGCTCCCCTTGATAGGGAAAAAAATGCAGCGGTTCGGTTAGCTGGTTAGCCCCATCTATTTGCAGATAGAGCTCATCTTCAAAACTTGAAGCCGTGACCGCTAGTTGCAGATCGGTTTGCGGCCAATTGGCCCTGGTCGCATCAAAACGCACCCGATTGATCGGGTCATAACTGATCGATTCCGACACAGGTAACGTCAGTGTTAACCCGGCTGTTTCGCGTAGGCAAAGCTGTTTGCAAACCAGCCAGGCAGCCTGGCCCTGGAGGATGACTTCTGCGCGATCAATCGACGCCGGCGGCGTCACCTGGGCCAGCAGCAACACCTCGCCATGATAGGCGTGGGTTGCAAACGGTGGCGTCGATATCAGCTCAGGAATCGGCCAGTACAAATCAGATATCTGCCAACCCTGTGGCAACTGCCAGTTGATTTCACTTGGCAGGCCAGAATCCCCAGGATTACTCCAGTAGGTGTGCCAACCAGAATCTGCCTCAAGTCGGAAAGCGACCCAGAAGGGCTCGCCCGCAACCACCGCAGATACTTCGGCCAGTATTTCGACCTCGGTATGGTCGGTCGCGACCGGCGCTGCATGGCTGGCAACAGCGAAAACAGACAGCAGCCATAGCAAACAACTTCTAATAATTATCATCGGTCGTTATGCCCCAGGTCACGACTAGGGTCGATCTGATCACGTAACCGGCGTTTGAGAATTTTTGCCTCCGGAAAGCCCTCATCATCAACCCGGCACCAGAGCTGGGTGGTTTCACCATCAGCAGTTTCAACATGAATTTGAAACTCGCCTCCATCACCTGGCTGCAGCGCAACCTCCCCTAGCTCGGTGCTAAAGGTCTGCAACAGCTCCTGAGCCAACCAGGCAGCACGCAGCAGCCAGTTACAACGGGTGCAATAAATAATAGTAACGCGGGGATAGATATTCGATTCAGTCACGACTGTTCGCCAGGCTCGATGAGAATAAAACTACACCCGAGTAGACCGGCCAGGCCTGGGGTTTGTTGCATCTGATCAGCGCTTTTTAGCCCGGTTAATAATCAGCTAATTACCGGCAGAGCATTACCAGGGTGGCCTAGGGCGGTTGATTAGATAAATACCGCTCACCGACCCGCAGACCACTAAGCACCTCGATTTTAGCATCCCTGGTTTTTCTACCGGTGCGAATATAGCGCCTGACCTGCTGACCCTGCACCAGCACCTCGACCGTGGCGATTTGACCGACCTGGGTAATAGCCGCTAACGGAATATAGATCCGCTCAACACTGGCCACCTGCAGCCGAAGCCGGGCAAACATTCCCGGATAGATACTGGTGTTGGTGGCGATTGCCAGGCGTACCAGAAATGAGCGTGACCCCGGGTCCGCCACTGGCACTATCTCCTGCACCACCGCACTGATCTGCTGGTCGATTGCCTCGACCCATACCGTCATTGGAGCACCCACCTCAATATGCTGGATCATCGACTCAGGCACCTGAGTAGCCAGCTGCATACGCTGAGGATTAAACAAGGTTAATAGTGGCAGGCCAACACTGGCGGTATCGCCGGGCTCCGCCAGGCGCTCGATGACCTGGGCCGCAACTGGCGCAGTTATTTCGGTGTAGGAAAGGTTTATTTGCGCCTCCTTCACCGCCTGGCGAGCCTGGCCAACACTGGCCTGCAACGCGGTTCGGCCGGCACTGGCCTGATCAAAATCGGCTCGAGCAATCACCTGACTTTTATATAACGACTCAATACGATCAAAATTTGCCACCGCCTCAGTCAGCTGGGCCTGAAAACCGGCTAAGCGCTGCTCGGCCTGTGCCAGTCGGGTTCTAAACTCATCATTATCCAGACGAATTAACAAATGCCCCTCGGTCACTCGATCACCGGCACCTACGGTGATTGTCTTAATTCTCGCGGTGACCAGCGCAGCGATAGTGACCTCGGTTTCGGTCTGAATGGTGCCGACTAGCTCTACCACCTCTGGCACTCTGGTATTGACTACCGTTGCGGTTGCTGCGGAGCCAACCGAGTTAATCGAATTACTCAGGGGAGTTAACTGCTGCGGCAACTTGGTCACAAATAGTCCGGCCATCTGCGCCATGATCAGCCCGAGCAATAGCAGGGTCAGCACTACACTAACAAGTCTCTTGTTAGCCATTATTGGTCGACTCCTATTGGTTCGGCAGCCTGATCTTCACGGGGGCCATAAATCAGAAAATAGACCGCCGGCACCACCACCAGCGTAAACACGGTCGAGGCGCCGGTACCGAAAATAATCGCCCATGCCAGGCCGCTAAATACCGGGTCGAGGGTAATCACCAGGCTACCGAGAATGGTTGTGCCTGCGGTCAGTAATACCGGCCGCAGGCGCACCGCACCAGCGGCGATCATGGCGTTGATCAGATCATTACCATGGCTGAGTTCTTCCCGAATGAACTCAACCAAAATTAATGAATTGCGCACTACAATACCGGCCAACGCAATCATGCCGATCATCGCCGTGACGGTGAAAAACTGTGGATTAGGCAGCTCATTTACCACCCGTTCACCGACACTATTTAACAGCGCAAAGCCCGGCAGTACCCCAATCACAATCGATGGAATAGCAGTCATGATAATCAGCGCCAGAACTGTTGAGCCGGTTTGCAGATAAAGCACAAAGAAAATACCCACCAGGGCTAGCCCAAAAGCAATCGCCAGGTCACGAAACACGGTCAGAGTGATGTGTAACTCACCCTCGCCGGTCCAGCGCACCGAAGTGCCCTCGGGTATCGACCAATGATCGCCGCCACCGGGAATCACATAGGAACGTTGAGCTAGCGGTTTAGGTGGCTTGCCGAAGTCGGCGG
>JAESTY010000312.1 GCA_016763355.1 Immundisolibacteraceae bacterium | reverse complement strand
GCTGATTTGCTGGCGATTCATGTTGATCACAACCTCTCGCCACAGTCAGCACAGTGGGCCTGCCATTTTCAGCAAATTGCCCAGCAATGGCAGGTGGCTTATGTTTGCTGCCAGGTTGAACCCGGGCTACTAGCAGGCGGCAATCTTGAGCACCGCGCCCGAGAAATCAGGTATCAACTGATTGCCGACCAACTCGGTGATGATGACCTATTGCTGACCGCCCATCACCAGCGGGATCAGGCCGAAACCCTGTTATTACAGCTGTTTCGAGGCTCTGGAGTACGCGGTACTGCGGCTATGGCGATGCAATCAAATCTGTCGATTGGCTCATCGAAACCGACTCTATTACGGCCCTTGTTGACGCTGAGTCAGCAGGACCTTAAAGAGTATGCGGATCACCACAAGCTGCAGTGGGTAGAAGACCCCAGTAATCAGCAGCAGGTTCAGGATCGCAATTTTCTGCGTAATCAGGTGATGCCCGCGCTGCGCCAGCGTTGGCCCGCACTGGATAATACGCTGGCCCGCCATGCCCGCCACCAGGCCGAGGCCGGTGAACTATTAGATGAGCTTGCGCTATTAGATATGGCGGTTTTGGATTCTTCAAAGCCTGGGCTGGATCGGTCTGGTTTGCTTGAATTGTCAGTCAGTCGCCGCCATAACCTGCTGCGTTTCTGGCTGCGCCAACAGGGCCATCTGATGCCGTCGGAAAAACAGTTGCTGGCGTTGGATAGCAGCGTATTAGAAAGTCGCTCGGATCGGTCGCCCCAATTCACCTGGGGCAATAGTGTAATTACCTGCTACCGGGATCGGTTAGCGGTGGCCTGGCAGCGCCCTATTCAAATCCCGACGCAAATGCCTGACTGGTTGCTTCCGGAATCCTATGACTGCGCAGCACTGGGTTATCGCTTAACGGCTATCAAGACGCGGCATGGGCTGCGGATCTGCTGGCCTGAAGATAAGCCCCTACAAGTCTGCTTTCGTCAGGGTGGTGAAACCCTGGTTGTTAACGGCCACCGACGTAAGCTAAAAAAATTGCTTCAGCAGTGGGGCGTGCCGCCAGTAGAGCGTGAGTTTTTACCTTTACTATCGGCCGATGGTGAAATTGTGGCGATACCCGGCTACGCGGTGGCAGACTCGGTAACAGGGATAGACGATCAACCCGGCTGGCAACTGAGCTGGGCAGCCACCGGCTTAGAGCCAGAGCCGGATTTAAATCCAGACCCAAATTTTGATCCAGATCCAGATCCAGAACAAGGACCATCCAAATGAAGACCAAGCTGCTATTTGTCTGTATGGGCAACATCTGTCGCTCTCCCAGTGCCGAGGGGGTGTTCCAGAAGCTGCTCGATGATGGCGATCTTAACGATCGGTTCATCATCGACTCAGCCGGCACCCACGCCTATCACGTCGGCCAGCCGCCCGATAGTCGATCCCAACAGGCCGCCGCGGCCCGTGGGGTTGAAATTGGCCACCAGCTTGCGCGCCAGGTGACGGTTGCCGACCTGGACAGTTTTGATTTGCTACTGATGATGGATAAACAGAACTATCACGCTATGCAGGACATGGCCGTCAATGACCAGCAACGCCAACGGATTCGCCTGATGATGGATTTTGCTACCCAGCTACCAGAGCAGGAGGTGCCAGACCCCTACTACGGCCAGGGACAGGGGTTCGAGCGGGTATTGAATCTACTAGAGCAGGCTGCGGAGGGTTTATTGCAATCACTATTAGCTAACCAGCATTGAAGTCCAGCCCGGTCTACTGTTTTACCCCAGTTTTAGGTAGAATTTAGCGCAAGTTTTAAGCAGCTGACTGATCGGGACGCTAGTCAACGCTTTTATCGTAAAAATGAATTAACAACATTGAGGCACCTATGGTTGCCTCAGGAATCTCAAACTTGATCAGAGATTCGTTTTAACACTTACCTCAGGTGCAAATGATATGGATGCAAAAACCGACGCTAGCCAGATTGAAAAAATTACCGACCTGGCCTGGCCAGAGGCCGGTGTGGTTGATTCCGTGCCATTTGGTGTTTTTACTGACCCGGCAACCTATGAATTAGAGCAGGAACGGCTGTTTCGGCCAACCTGGAATTTCCTCGCGCTGGCAGCAGAAATTCCAGAGACCGGTGATTTCAAATCAACCTTCATCGGCGATACCCCGGTGGTGGTTACCCGCGATTCAGACGGCGGCATTCACGCCTGGGTCAATCGTTGTGCCCACCGTGGTGCCATGGTTTGTCGCGAAATTCGCGGTAATAACTCTGATGGCACTTTCACCTGTGTCTATCACCAATGGGCGTTTGATCCCAAGGGTGACCTGATCGGTGTGCCATTTCGTCGTGGTTTAGCCGGTAAAGGCGGCTATCCGGAAGATTTCGACATGAAAGACCACGGCTTGCAGAAAGTTCGGGTCGAGGACTACCACGGCATTATTTTCGGTACCTTCAACGAAGACCTGGTAGATGTAGAGGAATATCTCGGTGGCGACGGCGATGTCACCAGACTCATGAAGCGGATTCTGAATCGACCGCTTAAAGTCATGGGTACCACCCGCCAGTACATGAACAGCAACTGGAAAATATACGCCGAAAACACCAAAGATCCCTACCACGCCAGTTTGCTGCATCTGTTTCACATGACCTTCGGCCTCTATCGTTCCTCACAGACCGGTGGCGTCAGTCTGGGTGATGAGTGGCACAGCGTGCTCTACTCCGAAGCCGGCACCGATAATGAAGAAACCTTAAAAGAGACCAAGTCCAGCGACCTGCGTACCTATCAGGAAGGCTACACCCTGCACGACCCAACCCTGCTGGCGGGTCGCAAAGAGTACGACGACGGAGTCACCCTGGTGATCCTGTCGATCATGCCGAGCCTGGTGGTGCAGCAGATTCAGAACACATTGGCGGTGCGTCAGATCCTGCCCAAGGGCGTGGATAAGTTTGAGCTGATCTGGACCTACTTTGGCTATGAGGATGACGATGCCGAAATGGACGCGATCCGCGAAAAGCAGTTCAATTTGATCGGACCCTCCGGACTCATCTCGATGGAAGATGGCGAAGCCTGCGAACTGGTGCAAAAAGCCATTATTCGTGACGCGGATAAACATTCCGTGATCCAGATGTCAGGTCGTGATTTCAAGGACGAAGCCCATCTGGTCACCGAAGCGCCGATTCGTAGCTTCTGGAATCGCTATCGAGAGTTGCTGGACGTCTAATCCAGGCGGTTAGTGAAGAATAAAAAAAGCGGGCCCTGTGCTCGCTTTTTTTATGGCTGGTAGAAAAGTAAAGTTGGGGGCGGGGGTAACGGATAAATCTCAATCGTTGTGGTGACTGAGTTGCGTGGCGCGTTTCACAATTGTCTTAGCACTCACCATCTTCTGGATGACCGAAACCTATGTTAGCTAGACCAACTATTAGCTAGTTGCGGTTAGTTAATTTGTCCAGAAAAACCCTGGCTAGTTGATGTTGTTTTCTTAAACTAACCCACTGCTAGCTGAGATTGGCGGTATCCATCCGGTGATCAGACTGTTGTCAGCGCTTTACCAGGGAGGCTTTTAGATTGCAGATTTACAAACGTACAGAGGGTGCGGAACAGCCCTACTGGCCCTGTGGGCCCTTTAAAATCCGGCTGCCTTTTGTGCACTATCGCTGGGAGTCGGCGGAGACTGTGCAGGCATTGATTATGTTTGTGGTCAGTCTAGCGATGATTCCCCTGCTGGAGCAGTACCTTGGGCTGCCCTATGACGTTGCGCTTGCCTACATAGTGATCGGTGGCGTTGGCTTTATGTTGCCGGCGCTGCTGGGCGTGCCACTGGTGCCGGGATGGATCACCCCCGCAATTCCTGTGGTGCTTATTTTCCTGGGCAATTTTGAGCCAGGACCCGACGCGATTCGGGCGCTGGTTGCGTTGCAGCTACTCGTGTTTGCGATTTTTTTTCTACTCGGTGTTACCCGGCTGGGGTCAGTATTAGTCCATGCCATTCCCAACTCGTTGAAGGCCGGTATTCTCATCGGTGCTGGTATTGCTGCCATCATCGGCGAAATCGAACCCGGTGGGCGACTGGCGATGACACCCATCTCTTTAGTGGTGGGTGGGCTTGCCTCGGTTTACCTGTTGTTTTCTCTATCTTTTAAAGTCTGGGTTAAACGCCACCCGCTGGTGCAGAAAATTGCCAACTACGGCATGGTGCCTGCCATGGTGCTAGCGATGCTAGTGGGATGGAGCGTTGCCGAATATCCGTTTCCAGACGTACAGCTGGGTATTACCCGGCCAGCTTTCGGTGAACTGTTAGCCTACCTGCCCTGGACGCTCGGTGCGCCATCGTTGGATATGTTTTTGATTGCGCTGCCGACCGCGCTGATCGCTTACGTGATCGCCTTCGGCGATATTATTGTCGGCACCACGCTGATGGAGCGGGTTGACCAGGACCGCCCCGATGAAAAAATCGATATCGATGTCAATCGTATTCACCTGGTCACCGCCATTCGCAATCTGTTACACGCCGCATTCGCACCTTACCCCGGCCTTGCCGGACCGATCTGGACCGCGGTTTGCGCGACCACTGCAGAGCGCTACCGCTATGGCCGCGATGCCATGGAGTCAATCTATAGCGGCAGTGGCACCTTCTGGATAGTCGGATTCATTGCGTTATTTGTTTTGCCGCTAGTCAGTCTGTTTCAACCGGTGTTACCCATCGCCCTGTCATTAACCCTATTGGTGACCGGCTACCTCTGTATCAGCATCGGCATCGAGCAGGTCGAAGAGACCACCGAACGTGGCGTGGCCGGCGTGGTTGCCGTGGTGCTCGCGGTGCACGGTGCCGGTTATGCACTGGCGGTTGGTGCAGCGCTCTACTTAATGCTAGAAAAAGGGGGTGACAGGCTGGCGACTGACGCTGAATCTAAATAGAGGTTTAGTTGCGCTTGGCGGCGAGATTTGCTGCCAATCGATAAGGTTGGTAATCACTTCTTGATTCAGCTGATTAAAGCGTTCTGTTGTTTGAGGTAGACCTGAATCCAGCAATTGAATTCTATTGGGTTTGGTCGGCTGGGGCGAACCATGAACCCCAACGGTTAAAAACAAACCCGTCGGGGATTCGCAGGCGCAAAAAAATAAAAGGAACCTGAATTAGTTAAAACAGCTTGGTCTTGTCGGTCCTGCTCAGCGGTTAGGTCGTTGGGTGTTGATGTTTGCCGTATTGAGTCTCTACCTGTTGCTATCGGGTTGTTCGGATGGACTGGGTAACAGTGGCGATAAGAAGGTTAGCTACCCGATCATTGATTCGGGACATATTGTTCAGTATGCCAGCCCCCATTCAAGTATTCACTGGATCGATAACTCGCGGGTGCTGTTTATCGGTTATGACCCAGATAACCCAGAGCCCGATGACTATAAGCCAGGCACCAATAGCGCTAAACGCCATTTATTGATCTGGAATGTTAAGACTAATGGAGTAACCCAATATAGGCGTGTGGACTCCTACTCTGGCGTTTCTTTTCAAGAAGGCATTTCTACCTATCGGGTTGTGGTCGATGGCGAACGAGTCCGATATCGAGGTTTATTGGGCGCAGAGACTCTTTATAAGCCGGTAAATAATCAGCTGGTTATCGGCGGGAATGGTTTT
>JAESTY010000311.1 GCA_016763355.1 Immundisolibacteraceae bacterium | reverse complement strand
TCGGTCACCTGGTGGCTCAAGCGCCGCAGGGTATTGATGTCTGGACCGGTTATTTTCAGCTCCACCGTGCCTAGCGCCGCGGGTCCCAAAAACAACAGGTCGGCTCGTCCGTTGGCTTCTGGCAACTGTCCGATGATGTAGCGTTCGACCCGAGTCATCACTGTTCCAATCTGATCAGCATGTTGGGTATTGACGACTAGAAAGGCTTTGTTGGGTTGTGGATCATTAGGGGTCAGCGCCAGAAAAAACCGCGGCCCACCGGCGCCGACGTATGCCAAGGTGTCGGTTACCTCCGGGTTTTCGGCTGGGTCCTTAAGATAGGTCGAGAGACGTTGGGTCACCTCAATGGTCAGGTCGATCGCAGCAGCTGCGGGTAGGTCCAGATAAACCGTGAACTGGTTACGCTCGGAAGCCCCCAGCGAGCGCTGTTTAACCAGCGAAAACACGCTGATGCTGCTCAACAGCAGCCCAATCATCAGGGCGATGAACAGCAGCCGATGTGCCAGTAGGCCAGTTAGTAGTCTGCGATAGAACGCATAAGCAGGTGCGCTCTTTTCTACCGGACTGTTATCGTTTTGGGTAGAGATCACTGCGGCGCTTGCAGGCAGAAACCAGTAGCAAAATGCGGGCACGATGGTGATGGCGATCAACCAGGAACTGAGCAGGGCCAGCATCACTACCTGGCCTAGGGAGCGCAAAAACTCCCCGGATCCACCATCAATTAACATCAGCGGTAAAAACGCCGCCACCGTAGTGAAGGAGCTGGTTAGCAGGGGCAGTGCCAGGCTGCGTACCGGTGCAAGACTGGCCTCTAGTTTAGAGTCGCCCGCATCGAGCTGATTGCGGATTTGTTCGACAATAACCACCCCATTGTCGACCAACAGTCCCAGCGCAACGATGATGGCGGCGATGGATATACGATGCAGCTCAATACCCCAGACCGACATGCCGATCAGGGTCGCAAACATAGTCAGCGGTACCATTACGCCGACGATCAAGCCGCTCTGCCAGCCCAGGAATAGCATCACCACCGCCAGTACCACGGCGACGGTTTGCAGCAAATTAACCACCGCACCACTGACGGATGCCTGCACCAGGTCTGGCTGAAAAATCACCACATCGAGGGATACGCCCAGAGGCAGTTGGGGCGTAATTTGAGCGAGTTCGGCGGTCACCTGCTGGCCTAGCTCGACCACATTGGATTTTTTTACCATCGATACGCCAAGCACGATAGCTGGCTGGCCGTTATAGAAGGCCGGTGATTCGGCTGGTTCTACATAGGCGCGGCGTACCATGGCCAGGTCTTCCAGGTAAACCAGCTGGCCGCCACCGATATCGATGGCAACCTGACGAATATCTTCGATGGACTGGAAATCACCCGAGGGTTCGATAACGATATTCTGGCCGTTGGCCTCCACATGGCCGCCGGGTAAAATCACATTTTGACTATTCAATGCGCTGATAATCATCGATGGATTGACGCCAAACTGGGCACTAAAGGCCGCATCAAACTCGATCCAGACCCGCTCCTGCTGCACCCCAAACAGATCAACGCTGGCAACCAGCGACAACACATTGAGTTGATCACGAACCTGGCGGGCAAGCTGATCAAGTTCACTCATAGAGAAATCAGCGCCAGTCAGTGCCAGCGTCACCACCGACAGCCGGCCGTAGTCATCATTGACATGGGGGCCATCGCTGCCGCTGGGCAGTTCCGCGCTGAGATCATCCATCTTGTTGCGCAGCCGATTCCAGATCGGATCCATCTGCTGGTATTGAGGTCTTACTTCGGCGGTCACCAGTGACAGGCCGGTCATTGAGATCGAGCTGATCTGTTTAATCTCGGCGATGGTCTTGATGCGCTCTTCAATCGGCCGGGTGATGAGCTGTTCGATCCGCTCCGGCGCTACCCCGGGCATGCGGGTCACCACCTGCGCAACCCGGGTGATCAATTCCGGGTCTTCCTGACGTGGCTGGGTTAAATAGGTGGCACTACCGCCCGCAATCAAGACGATGATCAGCAGCCAGGTAAAGCGAGCGTTTTGGAGCGTAAACTGGGTTAATTTATCCATGATTGATTCGGCTGATGAGGCCGTTTAAGGCTGCGCTGCCGGTGATCTGGGGTAGTTCGGTTGCCAGGCTTTGGCGGCCATACCATCGCTTAGAAAAGTCACCCCGGCTGATACCACCTGGTCGCCGGGGGCCACACCGGCATAGACTTCAATTTCGTTACCCCGTAACTGTCCAACGGTAACGGCGGTTTCCTGGATTTGGCCGGACTCGGCATCAAACAGAAAAACCGGCACCTGAGATTCTGTGCTGCCATCACCACGCCGATATTTTTCCGGGTCGGCAAGCCCACGGTCTATGGCAATGGCCGATAGCGGAATCAGATAGGCAACCCGGCGATCGAGATAATCATCAAAGTTAAAGGTCACGGCAGCGGTCATGCCGGGGCGTAGGTCATCGTCACTGCCACCCAGGGTGATGGTCACCGGGAAGGCGTTGCCGTCTTCGGCGCTGGCACCAATCTCGCTGACCACCCCGTGAATGGTGGCTGATGGCAGTGAGGGAAAGGTGACCTGAACCACCTGAGCGTAATCAAGATAGCGGATCATGGTTTCAGGCACACGTACCGCAACTTCCAATAGCTGGTCAGATTGCAGGGTGATCACCTGCTCGGCAGCGCTGACTTCCTGAAACTTGTCGATAGCGAGCTTTGCTACCTTGCCGGCCACCGGGGATAGCAATTGGCGATGATCAAAGTCGAGCTCCGCCTGGGTCAAATCGGCCTGTGCCTGCTGCAGACTGCTCTCTTTGCTGGCAAATTTCGCAGCTGCGGTTTCCAGTTCCTGATTAGAGGCGGCACGTTGTTCGACCAGAGAGCGGGTGCGCTCTAGAGTGGTTTTTGCTTCTAACAATTGGGCGCGGGCATTATTGAGCTTGGCCCGTTTGTCGGTAAGCTTGATCTGTAATGGCTCTGGGTCTAATGAGGCCAGCAGCTGGCCCTCATCTACTGGTTCGCCAACCGATACTAATAGCTCGATCACCTTACCGCTGACACCGAAACTTAGCGGGGACTTATCAGCCGCATTGACAATGCCCGACAGTCGCCTGGACTGTCCGCTGGCTTGCTTGCCAACGGTGAAGACTTTGACCGCCGGTACTGCTTTAGGCGTGGCAGCAGGAGGTTCGCTACAGCCGATCAATGAGACCGCAGCGACGCCGGACAGTAGCATGGTTAACCGCTTACTTAACCACCGCAAGGTTCCAGAGTCTGTTTTTTGTATGCGGCTAGTGGCGCTGCTGGCCACTAGCGCCCGCGTGATTCCCTGGTTGTTCATTGCTCACCCCTGTTTCAACGTGCTCAAATTAGAATTTTTGGCAGTTCATCACAGAACAGCGCCGCTGAGATTGTTTTAGCAGTTTACGAATCGTCGCCGCCCGGCCAGTTCATGACTAGAATTAATAATCCTGCGATGCCTAATCCGGCAGTGACCACTGGTAGCCTTGGGAACCCCTGAACTGATAGTGGTGTGAAGCCAGACAGGGCGTAAACCAGGGTCGCGGATATCAGTAATGCGCTGCCAACAATGGCGCCAAAAAGACGCTTTTCTCGATGTTGCTGTTCGCGTCTTAATCTTTCTTCGTATGGCTTATCACTAGTGGTTGGTTCGGCTAGTTTCAGCAATGCTTCGTGCAGCAGAAAGGGCAGCTCGGGCAAGGTCTCGGCCAATCGGGGTAGTTGATCCTTTGAGGTCCGCAGCAGGCCACGCCAGCCGACCTGATCATTCATCCAGCGCTCTAAATAGGGTTTAGCGGTTTTCCACAGATCCAGTTCTGGATAGAGGGTGCGACCTAATCCCTCGATGTTGAGCAGAGTTTTTTGCAGCAGTACCAGCTGGGGTTGTACCTGCATATCGAAACGTCGGGCG
>JAESTY010000310.1 GCA_016763355.1 Immundisolibacteraceae bacterium | reverse complement strand
TTGAATTTGAAAGGCAGCAAAAAACTAAACGCGAAGGTGCCTAGAAAACTCGGGGCTATTCAGATCCAGTTGATGTCACGCTCAGTTACCTTGATACGCGCCGGCCGATGGCCTAATTCATGGGATACGGTGGCTCCCATGCCGACACCAAAGATCATCGATAGCGTGACCCCAACGATTTCATAAAGTGCCAATTCACCGCTGGTCATGACTGCAAACAAGTAAAACATAGTGATGTATTGCAGCGGCAAAAAAGCCCAGCACAGGATTCGATAGATGAGCTTAGATTCTAATTCCGGTTCGGCCTCGACCGGGGCATTAATCCGGTCTTCACCAACCAGCAGGTCGACAATCGGAATCACCAGAAAAAACAGCGCCGGGGTCAGCCAGTACCATAAGCCGCCACCCATCCAGTGGCCAATCAGCGGCGTGAGCCCAAAGGCCAATACCGGCAAATTACCGACCCGAGCCACCACGCTCAGATCACTCCACTTATAGTTCGCTGCTGTTGCGTCCATAACCCTCTCCAAGCTGATGAAGCTGCTGTTAAATACCACAATCCCCGTCAATCACAACCTGCGCGCTACTACCCTCTTCTACACAACCGCGTTATAGGTGCCAGAATGTATCGATAGGAGCCCTGTAAAATCACTCCATTTTGATCCTGGCGCCACGCTAAGGCCTTTTCATCAATTTGCGGATGCGAAACCTGTCGGGATGCAGCGCATCGATCAAATCACGCGACAGGGGCGCTACATCACCAGACAAATGTGAGGCGATCAACTCGGCCGACAGCGGTGCGGAAACCAGGCCACGGGAGCCATGGCCCACATTCAAATAAAGACCAGGCAGGTTCAAGGCCACCGGATAATGTTGATCGGCACGACCATGATGTAGCTCCTGGTAACGCAGTTCCAACCCCCCTGCAGTCGATAACGGGCCGACTAACGGCAGATGATCTGGTGTGCTCGAGCGCAAGCTGACACGACCTTCCAATTGATCCGAATTGGCTCGCTCAAACATCCCCGGAAACTGATTATCCACCTGCCGAAAGAGATCATCATGTTCAGCTGGGTTTAGCGCCAACTGGTCGTGTTGGCCAACGTTTTCACGGCCAAAGCTCGCTCCTACTAGATGATAGCCGTCCAGAGCCGGCAGCAGATATCGGTCAAAACTGACTATTTTTGACACAGACTCAGAACCCGATGACACAGGCAACAGAGCAACTTGACCGCTCACTGGGGTAATCGACAAGTCAATATGCGGCAGTAGTCGCTGGGCATCATTGGCGTTAGCTAATACCAATGTATGCGCGTCAAAAAGTACCTCGTTGTTGTGATCCAGCAGCTGCCACCCACCGCCCTGTTGTCGAACAGTCTCAACTCGTTGACAAAATTCCACTCTGAGATTTGGCCCAGCAGTAGCAACCAGGGCCTGGCACCACTTGAGCGGCTCTACGAAACCAGCAAGCGGCAATAACAGCGCGTCATCGCTGATATCAACTTCAGCTTCCCTGCTTGCTGTCGCGCCATCAACGTTAACAACTAGCTGATCAGGAAACCATCCCGATTCGATAATCCGTTGATGGCGTTGCTGACTGCGGCCATCCGTCGCCAGCCTAAGTTGCCCGCATTGATGAAACCAATCTGGGTAGATTCCAGTTTGCGCAGTTTTAAGCTGTTTAATAGTGGCCAACGCCCACTCAAAGGCAGCGACTGAAAATTGGCTTGCCAGACTATGATCCGCACTAATGAAGGGTGAGAGTATGCCCGCAGGGTTACCACTGGCCTGCACCGCCAGGCCCTGCCCCTGCTCAATCAGGGTCACCTGGTAACCTCGACGCGTCAGCGCATATGCAGTACAACAGCCTGCAATACCACCGCCAACAATGGCCACGTTTAAACCCCCTGCCGACGCTGATCGTGGTGGCGGCCAGCGATACCATGGCGACTTGTGCTCTGTGCCAGGTTTGATTTTCAATTCCCCGACTAACATTTGAGCCTTGCTTCCAAACCCGGCAACTTTTGACCGGTCAAAACCGACCTCAGCCAACTGTCGACGGACTGCACCGGCAACACTAAAGGTTGAAAAGCTACCTCCCACACGGGTCAATCGAGCAACCTGACTCAGGGTTTTCTGGTCCCATAGTTCGGGGTTGCTTCGAGGTGAAAAGCCATCGAGAAACCAGCAATCAAGCTGAGCATCGCTATCGGCTAGCTGCTGTTTGGCGTCGCCCCAAAGCAGGGTTAAGACAACTCGGCCATCATCAAAGCAGAGCCGGTGACTGCCTGGCAACATCAACGGGTATTGGTCAATCAGCTGCTGGCTTAGGGCCGCAAGTTCTGGCCATCCCAGATAGAGCTCAGATAAGCTTTTAAGGTCAATCGGATGTTTTTCAACTGCCAGATAATTCAGTCGTGCGGTTATTGGCGCGTGTTCCCGCCAGGCCTGCCAGCTTAATAAAAAATTTAGGTCGGTGCCAAAACCCAGTTCACCAATACCAAACCGTCTGCAGTCAGCAAACCGCTCAGGTAGATGATTACCCAGCACATAAAGATGGCGGGATTCCTCGATTGCATTATTAGCGCCGAAATAATGATCGTCGTAGACCGTCGATTGCAGCCTGCCCTGTGCAAACTCAGGTTTAACCGGCTTAATCGGCTCGATGAGTTATTCCCCATCAAACCGATAATTCATTAACCCCGCTTTCACTGAGGCAGACGAATACGCCCCTCTGACACCAGAGTCGCATTGCCTCCAATACGCATTTGTAGATGTTCTTTACCCTGATTATCTATCTCAACCTGCAACAAGCTATGCCGGGTGTTCTGGCTACCTCGCTCAACCATCAACGGATAAGTGCCTCGGCGAATATGTTCATGATCGCAGAGCCAGGCTGCCAAAGCCGGTATGGCAGAACCTACCGGCGGATCTTCATTGACTCCAATCGCAGGGCCTAATAGACGGGCATGAAAATTGGCCGCTGGATCCTCGGCCTGATTGGCAACCAGCAATATCTCCTGGGCCAACATCGATGGCGCAGTCGAATGGCTCCAGCTATGAAAATCAAACCTGGCCCGTTTAACCGCCAGGTGATCTTTTAACGCCAACACCAGATAAGGCTGAGGTGCGGCAACTAGCAATGGCCGAAAATCCTTTACGCTATCAAGTTCATCTACATCCAGAGTTAATATCGACGCCAGCTCTGATCGCGATGGCACAAACCGGTCAACCCGCGGAGTGACGGTTAATCGATATTGGGCACGGCTGACAGCACCATTCTCGATAATCACACTGAGTTCGGTAGTCTCTCCACCCGAACTGATTTCAAGGTCATGGGTGCCGTCAGCAAGTGATAGTTCTCCTGCAGAGACCACCACATGGGCGGCTGCAATCAACGGATGACCAATCACCGTGACCTCTTCTCGGGGGCTAAAAGCCCTCAGTTGCAGGCGCTGGTTATTTTCTATTGAGGTTACAAAAACGGTTTCGGACAAATTAAACTCGGCCGCCAAAATTTGCGTTTGCTCGCCGCTCAAAGCTGTTGCCGCGGGTACAACTGCAATTTGCGCGCCCTGAAACGGCTTGTTGCTAAAAGCATCTGCGGTGAAATACTGGATATCCATATAGTTTGCTAACTCCGATGAAATATTGTGCAACCTGAGGCTTTTACCTGAAAAAACGCTTAACTTAACAAGCTTCAAACAACCACCTGTATCAACGCCAAATCGACGTCCTATTCAGTGCTGCCGTCCAATTGTTGTTCTGCAGTACTACGAAACCACTCAAGTTGGTCTTTAAGCCCAACAACTTCACCAATAATAATAAGTGTTGGTGCCTTCACATGGTGCTGATCTAACTCATCTGGCAAGGTTGCCAGAGTACCAGTAAATACCCGCTGGCTAGCCAGGGTGCCAGACTCAACCAAAGCAATCGGTGTCTCCGGGGCTTTACCGTGGGCAATCAATTCACGGCAGATCACCGGTAATCCGATCAACCCCATATAGATCACCAGGGTGGCGTCTAAATGGGCCAGTGGTTGCCAGTCTAGATTTACCGAATTGTCTTTTAAATGACCGGTGACAAAAACTACCATCTGAGTGTGGTCTCGGTGGGTCAGCGGAATACCCGCATAAGCGGCACAACCACTTGCGGCAGTAATACCGGGCACTACCTGAAACGGAATCCCTTTAGCCGCCAGGGTGGCGATTTCTTCGCCGCCTCGACCGAAGATAAACGGATCACCGCCTTTTAAACGCACTACAAACTTTCCGGCTTGAGCCTGCTCCAATAACAGTTGATTGATCTGCAGTTGCGGCACGCTATGTTCAGAGCGCTGTTTGCCGACGTAAATTTTCTCAGCGTCCTTGCGGATCAATTCGATTATTTGTGGCGATACCAGGCGGTCATAAACCACCAGGTCGGCCTGTTGTATCAAACGTAATGCTCTAAACGTC
>JAESTY010000309.1 GCA_016763355.1 Immundisolibacteraceae bacterium | reverse complement strand
TTTCGATCACAGATCGTGCTGAAAAATTAATTACTGGGCAGGTTGTGGCAGTCGTTTTCGCTGAATGTCAGCGCTGTCTACAGCCGGTTGAACTGAAGATCAAATGCAATGTGAATTTGCAGTTGGTGAAGGATGAAGCGGCTGCAGCGGAATTGGCTAATGAACGCGAGCCACTGCTGTTTCAGAGCGAGTCCGAATTTCAGTTGCGGGAACTAGTCGAAGACGAGTTACTACTTGGTCTGCCGATTGTTGCCTTGCATGATGAAACGGTTTGTCAGATGTCAGCTAGTAATACAGAAAGTAGTAGTGAACAGACGGACTCTATAGATAAGTCCAATCCATTTTCATCTCTGTCGCTGTTGAAACAGACGAAAGAGTAAATTTTGACCCAGGAGTCACCATGGCCGTACAACAGAATCGTAAAACCCGTTCCAAAAGAGGCATGCGTCGCGCTCACGATGCCCTGACCAGTTCCGCTTTGTCTATTGAGCCAACCACCGGTGAAACCCACCTGCGTCACAACGTAAGTCCAAACGGTTACTACCGTGGCCGCAAAGTAGTGGAAAGCAATAAGGCCGATTAAGTGAAACCGACCCTTGCGGTTGACGCTATGGGTGGGGACCACGGTCCCGCTATCCTGGTGCCGGCGACGATAGAGTTTTTGGTCAAAAATCCAGATGCATCAGTGATCTTAACTGGTGACGAGGATGCCATTACCAGTCATTTACCGGCCGAGTCCAAACAGCTACAAGACCGTTATTCTATTGTTCACTGCGACCAGGTAGTGGAGATGGACGAGGCGCCGACCCGTGCGATGCGTAATAAGAAGAACTCTTCTATGCGTGTGGCCCTCGATCGGGTCAAAGCCGGCGATGCCCAGGCTTGTATTAGCGCAGGTAACACCGGAGCCTTGATGGCCATGGCCCGGTTTGTGTTGAAAATGCTGCCCGGAGTTGATCGTCCTGCCATTGTTCAGGAATTGCCTTCGATGAATGGCAGTACGGTGATGCTTGATCTGGGTGCAAATTCAGAATGTCGCCCAGAACACCTGGTTCAGTTTGCGGTAATGGGCTCGGTGTTGGCCGAGGCCTCTGGCATTAAATCGCCGACAGTTGCCCTGCTTAATATTGGTTCGGAAGAAGTCAAAGGCAACGACCTGGTACGCCAGGCAGCCGAAGAACTTCGCCAGAGCAGCATTAACTATTACGGTTACGTAGAGGGTAACGACATCTACGAAGGTACGGTTGACGTGGTGGTTTGTGATGGTTTTGTCGGCAATGTTGCGCTCAAAACCAGTGAAGGCATTGCCCGCATGATCAGCCAGGTGATGCGTGAGGAATTTAGCCAGGAACTCGGTAGTAAAGTGGCTGCGTTGGCTGCAACCCCGGTATTAAATCGTATCCGAGCACGGATTGACCATCGTCGCTACAACGGCGCTAGCTTGCTCGGATTGCGCGGAACCGTCATTAAAAGCCATGGTTCAGCTGATCAGGTCGCTTTTGGGTATGCGCTTCAGGCTGGGCTTCAGGAAAGTAGTCGCCATGTGCCAGAACTGATAGGTGAACAGGTGCTTGCACTGCTTCAGGAACATGATTAATGACCATTAACGCGCGAATAGCCAGTACTGGTAGTTATCTGCCCGAGCGGGTGATGACCAACTCCGAACTGGAAACCCTGGTGGATACCACCGATGACTGGATCATGGCTCGTACCGGGATTCGTGAACGGCGCATTGCTGCGCCCGATCAAACTTCGCTTGATCTTGCAGAACAAGCGGCACTTGCGGCGATGGAACAGGGTGGTTTTGGCCCGGATGACATTGACCTGATTGTGCTCGCGACCTGCACGCCAGAAAAAGTTTTCCCAAGTACCGCCTGTCTGCTGCAGGAACGCCTGGGCATTCATGGTTGCGCTGCTTTTGATGTGCAGGCAGCTTGTGCTGGGTTTATTTATGCCTTTGGAACTGCCAATAGTTTTATTCGCAGTGGCATGGCTAAACGGGCGTTGGTGATTGGTAGTGAGACCATGTCTCGGGTGATCGACTGGACTGACCGTAGTACCTGCGTGATTTTTGCTGATGGTGCTGGGGCGGTAATTCTCGAAGCGACCGAAGATCCGGGTGTGCTGTCGACCCATTTACATGCCGATGGTGCTTATAAAGATTTGCTCGAAGTACCCGGTTGGGTTAGTGATGATTACGATCAGGGCTATGAAACCGCGCCTTACATGAAAATGAAGGGTAATGAAGTTTTTAAGGTTGCTGTTCGTGAACTTGGCCGCTCAGTTGATGAAGCCCTGGCGGCTAATGATATGGAGCGTGATCAGGTGGATTGGCTGATTCCTCATCAGGCCAACATACGTATTATTAATGCGGTTGCAAAACGGCTGCAGCTGCCCGACGAACGGGTGGTTAAGACCATCGAACGCCACGGTAATACTTCTGCGGCATCGGTGCCGCTGGCGCTTGACGAAGCCTGCCGAGATGGCCGAATTCAACGTGGTCAGGTGATCTTGCTAGAGGCTTTTGGTGGTGGGTTTGCCTGGGGCTCCGCTTTAGCTGTGTATTAAATTAGCGTTTAGTTAGCGTTATTATTCTTAAAATTTAGAAGAAACCATGTCTATAGCTTTCGTGTTTCCAGGTCAGGGCTCGCAGTCGGTGGGTATGCAAAATGACCTCGCTAGCCATCATTCCATTGTTGAACAAACCTATGCTGAAGCCTCTGAAGTGCTGGGCTTTGATCTGTGGCAATTGGTCACAACGGGTAGCGAAGAACAACTTAAACAAACTGCCACTACCCAACCTGCGCTGCTCACAGCCGGTGTTGCGGCCTGGCGGGTCTGGTTAGCCCAGCATGGTGTTCAGCCGCAGTGGTTGGCTGGCCACAGCCTTGGCGAATATAGTGCTCTGGTGTGCGCCGGGGTGATTGATTTTGCTGATGCAGTGATGCTGGTTCGAAAACGTGGCAAATATATGCAGGCGGCGGTTCCGGCCGGTGAAGGTGCTATGTCTGCGGTGTTAAATCTTGATCCGGTGGTTGTTGCTGATTTGTGTCAGCAGGCTGCTCTAGGTGATGCGGTATCGGTCGCCAATTTTAATTCGTCGGTGCAGACAGTTGTTTCTGGTTCGGCAGCAGCAGTAGCTCGGTTTGGTGAACTAGCGCTCGAAGCCGGCGCCAAACGGGTTGTCCCATTACCGGTTTCAGCGCCTTTTCATTGCCAGTTGATGGCACCGGCGGCGCAACAGATGGCGACGCTGTTAGAGACTGTTAGCTTCC
>JAESTY010000308.1 GCA_016763355.1 Immundisolibacteraceae bacterium | reverse complement strand
CTTGCTGTTCGATAATCTGAATCGCTTCATCAAGTCGCGCTAACCCGCCGCTACGGCCAACTTCATCGGCAATACAACGCCGCCAGTTTTTTGCGCCGGGCGAGCCTTGATAAAAACCGATCAGGTGACGAGCCATGGGTCTGAGTGGCACACCTTGTTGCAACTCATCGCGCATGTAAGCCATGTATTGCTCTAACACCTGCATCCGACTCGGCAGTTGGTGATCATCGCCGTAAATCTGCCGGTCCGCTTCCAGCAACATCCAGGGGTTGTGATAGGCCGCACGACCGATCATCACTCCATCGAGGTTGCCGAGCAACTCACCCGCATCGGCTACCGACTCTATGCCGCCATTGATAATAATGTTCAGCTCTGGATGCTCACGCTTAAGCCGACGCACGAAATCATAATTAAGCGGTGGCAGGGTTCGGTTCTGTTTTGGACTCAGCCCTTTGAGCCAGGCCTTACGCGCATGAACAATAAAGGTCTTGCAGCCTGCCGCAGCGACTGATTCTACAAATCCAAGAAAATGCTCCCAACTATCAAGATCATCAATACCGATACGGCATTTAATGGTGACCTCGACCTTGACGGCTGCCTGCATGGCACTAAACAGGTCGCCCACATAGGCGGGTTCAGCCATCAGCGCTGCACCAAACCGGCCGGCCTTAACCCGCTCACTGGGACAACCGACGTTAAGATTAATCTGATCGTAGCCAGATTGTTCGCCAATGGTGGCGGCCATTGCCAGCTGCCCAGGATCACTACCGCCAAGCTGCAACACCAACGGGTGTTCGCACTGGTGATGGGCCATAAAACGCCGCCGGTCGCCATGGATGAGCGCCTGAGCAACCACCATTTCGGTATAGAGCACCGTGTGTCGGGTTAGTAGCCTTAATAAATACCGGGCATGGCGGTCAGTACAGTCAAGCATCGGCGCCACCGAAAGGCGTTGATCAATATGAGTCATCTGTTTCCGATAAAGATTATTGGGCCCAACACCCAGCGTGGCTGCACAGCGAACTGAGCGCTAACGGTATATTTAACCCAGCCATTCATTCAACGCAGCCGGTGGACTGCAACGTCAATCACATCACAAAGTTTGAGAGGGTTAAGGTATCCTTTACCCCATAAGAGCAAGGATAATGACCCAGGTTTCCCGGTCCTGACTATTCAGAGCATGCCAGCAACAAAGGTAGCTCGTCGATAAACAGGCCCCTATATTTTTAAGCTGAACAAACCAGCCAAGTTTGCCTGTTAATAACCCGCAAGCTGAGGCTGGCTAATAACCGTTTAAACGTTATCGGAGCTTAATCCAGGCGCGGTATTCTACACCCTCAGATTAACGAGCAGGTGTTGGCGAATAGTGTGATTGCAAACCGCTATCAGCACTGTCGTCTGTGAAAAAACTAAAATCAGCACCGATGCTGCCGAGAATAAGGTCACGGATGATCTGACCAACGACGGGGCTTTAGGCCCTGTTTTATTCTTAACAGAGTCAGTTAAAGGGAGTTTCGAACCATTAACAAGGACCAAAAACCGGTGAACCGGCTTGTCCATGGAACCAGTCTGGCGTTAACACTTGCCGTGATCTGGTACCTGCTGTCGGGCCACACAGAAGCACTCTTGCTCGGCCTCGGCTGTGGCTCGGCGGCTACGATCACCTGGCTGGCACTGCGTATGGATCTGATCGATCACGAAGGTCATCCCCTGCATCTGACATTTCGAGCCCCGTTGTTTTGGGTTTGGTTAATGTGGGAAATCATCAAGGCCAACGGCCAGGTAATAAAGATAATCCTCGATCCTAAATTGCCGATTAATCCGCGCCGGTTTCGTGTGCCCGCCAGTCAAAAAACAGACATTGGCAAAGTAATCTATGCCAACTCTATTACGCTCACGCCGGGCACCATCTGCCTTGATGTTACCGAATCAGACCTTGACATTCATGCCCTGACCGCTGATGGCGAACTCGGCCTGAAATCTGGAGAGATGGACCGCTTGGTGACCCGCCTGGAGGGTGACTCATGATGTTTGAAGTGGCCGCCGTCGCGCTGTTCCCGGCCATGTTTCTGGCACTGGCCCGAGCTATTGCCGGGCCAACGGTTTATGACCGGGTGCTGGCCGTCAACACCTTCGGTACTTTTACGGTGCTGATGATTGCGGTACTGGGATTTATGACCGACCAGAAAGACTTTATCGATATTGCTCTGGCCTACGCATTGATTAATTTTATCGGCACCATTGCGGTACTCAAATTTTTTGCGGTCGGCGATTTTGGTTATCAGCAGGAGTCGAAAAAGTGATCAGCACCGTTCTCGACTCTCTCTCCTGGCTGCTGCTACTCAGCGGTTGCGCCTGTTTACTAATTTCGGCGATCGGTCTGCTGCGGATGCCAGACCTGTTCACCCGCATGCACGCAGCCGGTATCGGCGACACCCTTGGCGCTATTTTGGTACTAGCCGGCCTGATGCTGCAGGCTGGACTATCGATTACCTTGGTTAAATTAGTGCTGATTCTATTTTTCCTGCTTTTCACCAGCCCTACCGCCTGTCACGCCCTGGCTCGTGCGGCTCTGGCCGGTGGACAAAAGCCACTGCTAGCTGAAAATTTAAATACAGAGAACCCTATCTCCGAGAGCTCGCCCACAGAGCAACCCCTGCCATGAGCACGCTAATTGACCTGATATTACTCACACTGATGGCGATTACTGCCATCGCTGCCCTGCAACTTAAAGATCTGTTTGGCGCGGTAATGCTCACCGGTATCTACAGCCTGCTCAGCGCACTCTGGTTTTTAATCCTTGATGCCGCTGACGTTTCCTTTACCGAAGCCGCGGTCGGTGCGGGTATCTCCACCGTACTCATGCTTGGCACCCTGGCGTTGACCCAGCGCAACGAAAAAAGCCCCAGCCACCCCCGAATACTGCCGCTATTTGTGGTCACTATTACCGGTGCGATTCTGGTTTACGGCACCCTGGATATGCCCGCCTTTGCAGATCCTCAGGCCCCTATTCATACCCACGTGGCACCGCACTACATCGAAAAATCTGGCGAGGAAATCGGCATACCCAATATCGTTACCTCGGTACTTGCCAGCTATCGCGGTTATGACACCCTCGGTGAGACCACGGTTATTTTTACCGCCTGCATTGGGGTATTGCTGCTATTGGGCATTGGTCGTCGCCGCGAGGACGACGAATCATGAAACACCATTCCATATTACGCATCATCACCAAACTACTGATCCCGCTGATCCTGCTATTTGCACTCTACGTGCAGTTCCATGGTGATTTTGGCCCCGGTGGTGGTTTTCAGGCCGGCGTCATCTTTGCCGCCGGACTAATTCTCTACGCGCTAGTGTTTGGTCTCGACACCGCCAGCGAAGTCATCAAAGAGTGGGTGCTGATGATTTTAGTGCCACTAGGCGTGCTGATCTACGCCGGTGTGGGTGTGGCCAGTTTGATACTGGGCGGTAATTTTCTTGACTACAACGTGCTCGCCCATGACCCGGTTCATGGCCAGCATTTGGGCATATTGTTGGTGGAACTTGGCGTTGGCGTGACTGTTGCTGCTGGGCTGACCACCATTTTCTTCGCCTTTGCCGGGCGCGGTCGCCGTAACCCCGAAGGTGCATTAATAACCAAAGCGGCCAACCCGACCCAGGAGCCGCAGCGGTGAACTGGATAGACCATTACAACTACTGGATCGTTATTTTTCTGATGATGCTCGGCTTTTACGCGATTATCGCCAGTGACAATCTAGTCAAAAAAATCATCGGCCTGAATATTTTTCAGACCTCGGTGTTTGTGCTGTTCATCAGTATGGGCAAGGTCCCCGGTGGAGTAGCACCGATTTTGCGCGATGACCCCACCGTGCTCTATTCCAACCCCTTACCCCACGTACTTATCCTCACCGCCATCGTGGTTGGGGTCGCCACCACCGCATTGGCACTGGCACTGGTAGTACGCATCCATGAAGCCTACGGATCCATTGAAGAAGATGAAATCCACGAACAGGATCAACTAGCCGGATGAGCATGCAACTATCTGCCCACCTGCCGGCATTACAAATTGTCGTACCGCTGATCGTCGCACCGCTGAGTTTGCTGTTACGCAATCCTCGATTGATCTGGATGGCCGCTTTTGCCGCCACCGCGACCTGTCTTGGCATAGCCGTGGCGCTCTATAGCCAGGTTCTGCAGCAGGGTGAAATTCGTTATTTTATGGGCGGCTGGGCACCACCGATCGGCATTGAATATCGCATCGACCAATTCAACGCGCTGATGCTGATTCTGGTCAGCCTGGTGGGCACGGTGGTGTTGCCATTTGCCCGCACCAGTGTCGACAAGGAAATCAGCCGTCAACGCCAGCCGATGTTCTGGACCGCCTGGATGCTCTGTTTTACCGGTCTGCTCGGCATCGTTGCTACTGGCGATGCATTTAACGTATTTGTGTTCCTGGAAGTCTCATCGCTGGCCACCTACGCGATGATTGCTGCTGGCAAAGATAGGCGCGGATTAACCAGTGCCTACCAATACCTGATCATGGGCACCATCGGTGCCACCTTTATTCTGATCGGCATTGGCCTGCTCTACATGCTTACCGGCACCCTCAACATGGCCGATTTAGCAGCCCGGCTACCGGACGTCACCCAGCCACGCACACTGAAAACTGCTTTCGTTTTTATCGTGGTGGGTTGCAGCTTAAAACTGGCGCTATTTCCGTTACACCTGTGGATGCCCAACGCCTACGCGTTTGCACCCTCTGCGGTCACTGCCTTTATCGCTGCCACCGCAACCAAGGTTTCCATCTACGTGATGCTGCGGTTTTTCTACACCATCTTTGGTGCTGAATTTTCCTTTGGCACCATGCCGCTGGGGGAAGTACTGATGATTCTGGCCCTGGTGGCCATGTTTAGTGGATCTCTAGTGGCGGTATTTGAGCAGAACGTAAAACGCATGCTCGCCTACTCCAGTGTGGCGCAAATCGGCTACATCATGCTCGGCATTAGTTTAGCGACCACCACCGGCCTGGCCGCTGGCATGCTCCACCTGTTTAACCATGCGCTGATCAAAGGCGCCTTATTTATGGCAATCGGCGCGGTGGTCTACCGCACAGGTTCTGCCCAGCTAGACCAGCTAGCGGGTCTGGGCAAAAAAATGCCCTGGACCATGGCCGGGTTTGTCGCAGCAGGGCTCTGTCTCATCGGCGTGCCACTGACCACCGGATTTTTAAGCAAGTGGTATCTGGTCACCGCCAGTTTTGACGCCGGTCGCACCGTGATTCCGGTGATGATCCTGATCTCTTCTCTGTTAGCGGTGATCTATATCTGGAAAGTCGTTGAAACCGTTTATTTCAAACCTGCCTTAGCGCTAAAACCAGGCCAGGAAGCGATTACCGAAGCGCCCCTGTCCCTGCTAGTTCCACTTTGGGTGATGGTTGCGATTAACTTTGGTTTTGGTCTACAGGGCAGCGTTATCTGGCAGACCGTACTCCAGGCAGCGCGCCAACTGGCGGGAGAGTCTTGATGTTCTCTTCCACAGCGATTTCTTCTCTATTTCTTAACCCGATTTTCAGCTCATGATCGGCCTGATCGATAACCCGATTCTGCTGAGCATGCTCATCCCGCTGCTTGGGGCTGGGTTGATTCTGTTGACCGGTAAATATCCGAATCTGCGCGAAACGGTCACCCTGATGACCGCAGCCGCACTGTTCTGGAACATCTTCGGTATTTACCAGACTACTCAGACCGGTCAGGTACTACAGCTGGAACTATTCGAACCGCTGGCTGGCCTGCCGATCGCCTTTAAGGTCGAACCTCTGGGCATGTTGTTTGCCCTGATCGCCAGTTTTCTCTGGATCGTGACCAGCATCTACGCCATCGGTTACATGCGCGGCCACCACGAGCAGAATCAGACCCGATTCTATTTTTTCTTTGCCATCGCGATTGCCAGCGTGATGGGACTGACCTTCTCCGGCAACTTGCTCACTCTGTTCGTGTTTTACGAAATACTCACGCTTTCGACCTTTCCGTTGGTGACCCATGCAGGCACCGATAAGGCCCGCAACGGTGGCCGAGTTTATCTGGGCATATTGCTGGGTACCTCGATCGCTTTTTTCCTGCTCGCAATCATCATCACCTATGTGGTCAGCGGCACGCTGGAATTTAAAGCCGGCGGCATCCTGCCAGCAAGTCTGTCACCTACGGCGGTGGCGGTGCTTTACGGTCTGTTCCTGTTTGGTGTGGGTAAGGCCGCATTAATGCCATTTCATCGCTGGCTACCGGCGGCCATGGTGGCTCCCACGCCGGTATCCGCATTGCTGCATGCAGTTGCTGTGGTCAAGGCCGGCGTTTTCAGCGTACTAAAAATCACTGTTTATGTGTTTGGTATCGAATCCCTACAACAGGGGCAGGCCAGCCAGTGGATGCTTTACGTGGCCGGTGCTACGGTGTTATTCGCTTCACTGATCGCGATGACCAAAGACAATCTCAAAGCTCGGCTGGCCTACTCGACCGTCAGCCAGCTGGCCTATATTGTGCTCGGTGCGGCACTCGCCCATCAGCTTGGCATTATTGGTGGCGCCATGCATATCCCCACCCATGCTTTTGGAAAAATCACCCTGTTTTTTGCCGCCGGGGCGATTTTGGTCGCCAGCCACAAAACCGACATCAGCCAGATGCGCGGCCTCGGCCGAGTTATGCCGATCACCTTTGGCGCCATGCTGATTGGCTGTTTGAGCATTATTGGCCTGCCACCATTAGGCGGCACCTGGAGCAAGTGGTACCTGGTGATGGCCACGGTTGAAACCGAGCAATGGATCATGCTGGGGGTCTTGCTGGTCAGCTCCCTGCTTAATATTGCTTATCTATTACCGATACCGATTCGCGCCTTTTATGGCGGCGATAACACCGCCGGTAAGGTCACCATCAAGGAAGCACCGCTGATGTGCCTGCTGGCGATGAT
>JAESTY010000307.1 GCA_016763355.1 Immundisolibacteraceae bacterium | reverse complement strand
TCAATGCCGTCTGCTTCAAATATTTTTTCTGCCCGCAACATCTCCTGCACCTGGTATTGCATGGTCATCAGATCTTCAAAGCAGAGGGTCAGGTGGTCACCCAGTGCAATGCGCCGCGGTTCCTTATGAGCGATCACTTTCTGGCGGATATCGTCACGCCGTTCTGCATACTCTTCCAGTGAAAGCAGGTCTGCTCTGGTCAATTTTTTCGTCAAAATTTTTGTTTCCTATAAGTCAATTCAATTCCTGATAATCACCAGGCTTTTAATTTCTTCCGTGGATGATCAAATTCCGTAAGCAAGCCGCAGTAGTGATAACGGATGCTCAGCAACCATATCGTTGTTCTTTTCTCGTTGCAGTCCATTTTCAATGTGGCGGCCGGCCATCGGGCAATCACTGCCGTAATGATCAACTTCTTTCTTGTCGATTTCGTTGACCACCGGCCGGCAAATTTTGCGGGAATTCTCGTAAAACTGTGATTTCACCCCGTAGGTGCCATCATGACCTGAACAACGTTCAATATTCGTTATTTCGGTATTCGGTATCAGTTTGAGCAGATCACGGGTTTTAGGACCGATTTTCTGCACCCGCTGATGACAGGCCGCGTGATAGGCAACCTTGCCTAATTCCTGACTAAATTCAGTTTTCAACAGTCCTTTTTTATGCCGTAGCATCAGGTATTCAAAGGGGTCGAAAATCGCATCCCTTACCCGGGCCACGTCATCTCGTTCCGGAAACATCAGCGGAAGTTCCTGTTTGAACATCAGCACACAGGAAGGTACCGGCGCGATAATGTCCCAACCCTCATCAACCATTGCCAGCAATGACGGCAGATTGGCCTCCATCGACTTGGCCACCGAGTCCAGATCGCCCAGTTCCAGCTTGGGCATGCCACAACACTTCTCTTTAGCAACCGTAGTCACTGCAATGCCGTTGTGCTGAAGAACCACAGCCAGGTCTTCGACCACCTGAGGGTCGTTGTACTGGCCATAGCAGGTCGCGAAAATCGCCACCTTGCCTTTCGTTTTATCGGTAGCCTCAACCGCAATTGACTGATCGCGTACCTTGGCAACTCGCTTACGCCCTTTGGTGCTGTGGTATTTCGGCAGCGAAGCCTCTGGATGCACCCCCATTACCTTATCTAGACCTTTTCGAACCAGACCATTGCTGTTAACCGCATTAACCACCTCAGCAACCACCGGAATGCCGGAAAGTGTGCCAACAAGATCGGTGCTGCTCATCAATTTATTTTTTAAGGGCGCGCCATTTTCTTTAAAGTTGATGGCTTTGGCACGCAACATCAGATGTGGAAAATCGACATTCCACTCATGGGGCGGCACATAAGGACATTTGGTTAAATAGCAGAGATCACACAGATAACACTCATCCACCACCTTCATGTAATCGGCTTTAGCGACGCCGTCGACCTCCATGGTCTCCGATTCATCGACAAGATCAAACAGTGTGGGAAATGACTTACAAAGGCTCACACAACGTCGGCAGCCGTGGCAAATATCAAAAACCCGTTCGAGTTCTTCATTGAGAGCGCTCTGGTCATAAAACGCCTCCTCCCGCCACGCCAACGGATGGCGAGTCGGAGCCTCCAGGCTACCTTCGCGAACTCCCTCTATAGACATGCCAACAACCTCTCAGATATTAATAACAGCACTAGAAACAAAATTGTAACAAGATCACCCATCAACGGCCGCAGATTAATGGGTAATTAATCTGTTCTCAGTCCAGTCAAGATTAACCGGTTTTTGCCGCTAACACCGGCTATGACAAAACTCCGAACCACTACTTCAACCGGCAAGCCTAGTGGGATCTTCCCAGCGCGAAAAAACCCCGCCGTCAAATCAGCAGAACGTCGCAAAACCCTGGAATTTGCCTTTGACGCCAGTGACTTTTCTTACCTGCAAAAGTTAGTAAAGGAAAAAAGCGGCATTGTGCTCGCCGATGATAAACAGGTGATGGCCTATAGCCGCCTCACCAGCCGGTTAAGGGCACTAAAAATTGACCGGTTTAGAGACTATTTCGCACTCATCAACCGCCCGGGGTCCGACGAAATTGATCACTGTTTAAACGCTATTTCGACTAACCTCACGTCGTTTTTTCGCGAGAAACATCATTTTGATTTCCTCGCTAAAACCATTTTGCCTATTGTCCAAAAACGTACTACTCGGCAAAAGAACCTCAGAATCTGGTCCGCTGGCTGTTCTAGTGGCGAAGAAGCCTACTCTGTTGCCATCACTATCTGTGAATCGCTGGTTTCGTCCTCAGGTTGGGACATCGAAATCATTGCAACTGATCTGGATAGCAACATGATTAGTAACGCCAAAGCAGGGCGCTATAACAAACAACAACTCACATCATCGATGGACGATGTGGTTATTCAACGATATTTTGAAGAAGATGGTAATTACCTGAAGGCCAAAGCCAGACTAAAAAACATGATCAGTTTTAGCCGCCTAAACTTGCTTGGCAGTTGGCCGGCCTACAGTAAATTCGACCTGATTATCTGCCGTAATGTAATTATCTATTTTGACAAGCCGACCAAACAGAAACTAATCGAGCGTTACCACCAGGCCCTGAGCCGGGACGGTCACCTGTTTCTTGGTCACTCGGAAAAAATGGATGACCCAAAAAAACAATTCAATAATTTAGGCAAAACCTGTTACCTGAAAGCTGGCTAATAACCCCATGAATAACAAAAGCATAATTCGGGTTGTGGTGGTTGACGATTCATCAACTATTAGAAATTTGTTAACCAGAAAACTATCCGCCTTTAACGACATCGAGGTGGTTGGTAATGCCGAGGATGCGCTGATGGCCCAGCGCCAGATTGCTCGTCATAAGCCAGACGTGATCACCCTCGATATCGAGATGCCCGGCAAGGACGGTCTTGCGCTACTGAAATCCCTAATGCAGCAGCACCCGTTACCAGTTGTGATGGTTTCGGGACAAACCGAACCGGGAGCCGACGCTACTCTTAAAGCACTCGAACTCGGCGCAGTCGATTATATGACTAAGCCCTCTGGTTCTTCTTCCTTTAACGAATCTTACTACCGAAAACTTGCAGACAAAATCCGTGTCGCGGCCACTGCTAAACTTCAGATTTTACCCGGCCCCAGGCCACCTAGGGGTACTGCGAAGCCTGCTGTTAAACGAGCTTCCCAAACTAGCCGCCTCAAACTAATCGCGATTGGCGCTTCTACTGGCGGTACCGAGGCTATTCGTTATCTATTAGGCCAACTGCCTACTCAATTACCGCCGATCGTGATTACCCAGCATATGCCGGCTGGATTTACCAAAAGTTTCGCCCAAAGACTTAACCTCACCTCCAAGCTAACAGTTGTCGAAGCAGAGGACGGCTTGTTGCTAAAGCCCGGCCATGCCTATATTGCACCCGGTGATGCCCACCTTAAAGTCAGACATCGATCTGACCACAACCTGGTCTGCCAACTCGATCAGGGCGCCAAAGTTCATCATCACATTCCATCGGTCGATGTCTTGTTCGACTCGGTGATTGCAAGCGTCGGCAAACACTCAATGGGAGTCATCCTCACCGGTATGGGCACCGATGGCGCCCAGGGGTTGTTAAGAATGCGCAATAAAGGCTGCTATACCATTGGCCAGGACAAAAACAGCTGCGTGATTTACGGCATGCCCCGAGCAGCACAGCTCGCCGGGGCCGTGGTCGATCAACTGCCATTACAACAAATCGCTGAACACCTGCTATCGCCGCCAACCGCGCGCCCAGCCTAAGCATTTTATTCTCGACTTGCTGGCCCTGATAGTCTGAACATCAGCTCGGCCCCTTTTGCTCGCCTAGCTATGAGAAACTGTTCTGCTGACAGGTTGTCAACGCTGTTGGTTCTGACTACCCAATACCACCTGTTTCCTCATCAACTTAACTAACTGGAGCTACCCATGTCCGTCGATGCCGTACGAGAAGTCATCCTTAAACGTCGCACTATCAAACCGATGCAATACAGCGATAAGCCGGTAGAACAGGCCATCATCGACGATATTCTCGAAACAGCCCGTTGGGCACCAACCCATAAGTTATCCGAGCCATGGCGTTTTGCGGTTTTCACCGGTGCGGGTCGGCAGTCGCTTGGGGATTACATGTCTGGCTGGTACAAAGCAAATACGCCTGAAGACAAATTCCAGCAGCAAAAATTTGATCGTTTACTGTCAGTGCCAGCCATGAGTGGCTGCGCGATCGGCATTGGCATGCATCGCGACGAAGCCGAGCGCCTACCCGAAGAAGAGGAATTACTCACCGTTGGCTGTGCGGTGCAAAACATGCAGCTACTGGCTACTGCCTATGGATTAGGTACTTTCTGGTCAAGTGGTGCCATTGGTTTTACTCGGGAAACTGCCAATTTTTTCGGCTTCGATGAACGTACTCGCAGCCTGGGTGTACTGTTCATGGGTTATCCCGACTGTGAATGGCCGGACAGTGAACGCCGTTCGTTAGCGGACAGAGTCATCACCCACAGTTAACCCAAAAAATCTAAACTGGTCGGGAAACTGCATAAACCCAACGGATAGTAGCCGGTAGAAAATGTTACGGAATACCGCACTAACAGGTTCTGCCGCCATCCTTATCCGGGCGTTATTAACCAGATAGGTGGTCTCGCCTGACGTTTATAAACTACTGAGAAGGTTCCGAACGCAAAAAATAAGCACAGCCCATTACATTAATGGGCTGTGCTTTTATCACTCCCCCTAAGGAGCATTTTTATTCTGTCAACAGCGGGTCAGGTGGAACCAGGTTTACCTGCCGTCAAAATCATCGAACGCTAGTTATACCCGTTTGACCAGAGAAGACAATGGCTCTGGCTCATTTTCAGCACCGACAGCCTCAAACTTGCCGCCACCCACTGCTTCTTTTTTAGCCCAACTCCAATGAATGTACTCGCCGGTGCTGCGATCATATCGATGCTGAATGATGGTGGTCAACGAGTGACAACGAATCGCCAGTTCTACTGAGTCATCGGTGAGCGGATAAAGCTCATGAGCAACTGTCGGTGGCGAATAGTCCACATCACCGGGTTCAAGCACACATTCATCAATTTTACTGATGACAATATCGCCGGTCTCCTCATCGACCGAATCCCGCGCCCAATGGACCATGCGCAAACGACCTTTAACCTGCACATTTACCGCCCAGCAGGGGCCATGGTCGTGGGGCTCACGATAGCCAATTTTTGACGATTCAACACCCATAATGCCAAAGCCTGGATCAGCGTTAGTACCAAATAGGTCCATACCCTGCTTGACCATACCCATCGCCGCATCGCGAGTTTCCGGGTTTTTGAAAGCATCTTCTAGTAGGGCAACAATTTTCGCCGGGACCCCTTCTCTATGCGGGTCATCACCACAAATTTCTACGGCAGCCTGAGCCATTTCTGCCAATACCGGTGGCAACCCCATGTCATCAACTGGCTTGTTCATTATCTCGCTCCTAAATAATGCAACTTCATTTATCTATGCCTAACTTCATTTATCTGTCATTTCTCTATGCTTATAGCCAAATAGCATACAGCCAACAGTGCCGGTAACCCAAGCCAAACCCTAACTGATTTTCGCCATTGCCATGGCACGACGCTGTAACCACCAGCCGGCCTGCTCTGGCCATTGCTCAAAATCCTTATCTACACCGAGTTGTTGGGCAGCATGTCGCGGCCAAAAAGGATTGTGGAGCGCTTCCCTGGCAATCGATATCAGATCCGCATCACCGGCTTGCAATATTTCTTCGGCCTGCGCCGCATCTGTGATCATGCCAACGGCCTGGGTCATGACACCGGTTTCACGACGAATTTTCGAGGCGATTGGCACCTGAAAACCAGGCCCTCGGGGTAGTCCCTTGGCAACCGGTGACGAAGCCGCCGCAATGCCCCCGGAAGAGCAATCGATCACATCCACCCCCCGACTTTTAAGTTCACCAGCAAGCACTACAGAATCATCCAGATCCCAGCCATTTTCCGCCCCATCCACACCAGACACACGAAAAAACAGCGGTTTGTGCTCGGGCCAGTTATGACGAACGGCTTCAACCACTTCGAGCACAAAACGCATTCGGTTTTCTAGACTGCCGCCATACCGGTCCTCACGCTGATTTGAGAGTGGTGATAAAAAAGTATGTAACAGATAACCGTGGGCACCATGAATCTCGATTAAATCAAAGCCAACCCGGTCACAGCGGGCCGCCGCAGCACCAAAATCCACCACCAGCTGTTTGATTTGTTCCACCGTTAGCGCCTGTGGCACCAAAAACTCGTCTCCGGTAGGCAATGCACTCGGCGCAACGATATCCCAGGGCAACTCATTTCGTGCCGCATCACTGCCATCCAGTGGACCATTGCCATGCCATGGGCGCTGCATACTCGCTTTGCGGCCAGCATGACCAATCTGAATCGCCGGTACCACACCGTTACTGCGCATTAACTCGACATAAGGCACCAGCGCATCACCGTGAGCATCTGACCAGATTCCTAGGTCACCATAGGTAATACGACCCTGCTGCTGAACCGCCGACGCCTCCATAATGACGATACCAGCGCCGCCGGCAGCCAATGCTGATATGTGCTGGTAATGCCATTGATTAGGCAAACCATCGACCGCTGAATACTGGCACATGGGCGAAATAACCACGCGATTGGATGCGGTCACACCGCGTAACTCTATTGGCGTAAATAACAGTGTTGCCATCGAATTTCGATCCATCAACCTGATCCCTCCCAAAACAATTACAGCCACTCTAACGTAACTCAAAGATTGAGTTCCGCTGATTTCAACCGAGTTAGTTAAGCACCAACCAACTATTTAATAAGCGGTCGAATTGTGATGACAAAAAAAACCACCTCGGCGCCACCGCTACATGTCAAAACCCCATTAATTGAATCTTTGACAATGGGCCAACCGGTAGAACCCACTATCTGGTTAAAACTAGAATCCGCTCAGCCCTGCGGATCATTTAAGGCCCGCGGAGTCGGCCATGCCTGCCAACATTATGTATCAAAGGGGGCTACCCACCTGCTGGCATCTTCGGCTGGCAATGCGGGTCTAGCAGTCGCTTATTGCGGACGCAAACTTGGAATCCCGGTCACTGTGGTTGTGCCAGTCACCGCCAAACCCTGCGCCATTAAACTGATTGAACAAGAAGGTGCCAGCGTGGTGATCAAGGGTAACGAATGGGACGGCGCCCATGCCCATGCACAAACCCTACTCAAATCAGGTTGGGCCTATATTCATCCGTTCGATGACCCCTTGTTATGGCACGGCCACGCCTCCCTGATTGACGAGATCGCCAACGATGGCCTGCAGCCAGACGGCATTATCGTTTCTGTCGGCGGCGGTGGTTTATTGTGTGGCCTGGTAGAAGGCATTCGCCAACAGAGCTGGCCTGACATACCCCTGCTGGCCGTTGAGACCATGGGTGCAGATTCACTTTATCGCGCTCAACAACAAGGCGGACCGATAACCCTGGAGAAAATCACCAGTATCGCCACCTCGCTGGGGGCCAGGCGGGTTGCCAACAAAAGTTTCGAACTACTCAGTGACTACCCAATAGAAACTCACCGGGTGAGTGATCAGCAAGCACTCAACGCCTGTCGGCAATTTTTGACTGACCAGCGGCAACTGGTTGAACCGGCCTGCGGCGCCGCACTGGCTGCTGTCTACGACAAAGCCAGGTTTCTCAACGGCAAAAAAAACGTGCTAGTGGTGGTTTGCGGTGGTGTCGGTGTTTCGATCGAACAGCTAGAGATCTGGCAACAACAACTCGACAGCTAATCCCAGATCAGCGGCGGCATCTGTAACTGTTCGGTCTGCTCCTGCAGGGTATTAATGTGCATTTCCCAAAAACCGGTCGTGCTCACCGCTGGAAAGGCGATCGGAAACGCCGGATCTGACCAGCGCTGAGCAATCCAGCTGACGTGATGAATCATCCTTAAGGTACGCAACGCTTCGATTAATGCCAGCTGCCGAGAATCGAACTCCATAAACTGCTCATAGCCGACCAGTAAATCACCCAGCCGGGCGTTCATATAGTCACGATCACCGGACAGAAACATCCACAAGTCCTGAATCGCCGGACCACTAATCGCATCATCAAAATCAACCAGGTGAGGACCTGAATCGCTCCAGAGCAAATTACCAGGATGCAAATCACCATGCAGCCGAATCGAATTAAGCTGATTTCCCTGTGCGAAAACCTCACCAACCTGCTCCAACAGCGAGCTGGTGACCGCTGCGTAACTCTGTTTTAAATAATCAGGTAACAAGGCGCTTTTTAAAACTACTGAGCGAGCGTCATCGCCCAGGTATTGAGGAGACAGAGAAAGTCGATGGTTAAACGGTTGAGTCGCCCCAATCGCGTGGATACGACCGATCAAGCGACCAATCTGTTCTAGTTGATCTGGATTATCCAGCTCGGGGGCTCGACCTCCAGCGCAGGGATAAAGGGAAAAACAGTGCTCACCAAACCGAAACAGGGTCTCGCCACTCTGGTTCGCCAAAGGTGCAATCACCGGCAATTCGGCTTCAGCTAACTCAAGACTGAAGTGCTGCTCTTCCAGGATTTGTGCATCGCTCCAGCGATTGGGGCGATAAAATTTAGCGACTATTCGTAGCGGTTTGATACCGCCATCGATCAGCCCAGGTAGACCTGCGGCGGCGGATTGATGATCACTGAGGTCGATTCGATAGACCCGGTTCTCATAGCTATTAAGGGCCAAGAAGGTGCCGCTACACTGCAGCCCAACTGACTCGACCGCATCGAGCAGCTGGTCGGGTGCAAGATCTGCAAAACCAAGCAGGCTTTCACCGGATAGCGCTGCACTTTCAGTCGGATAAGAGTTACCAATATTGTCGTCCATCGGCAGATTGTACGACCAACCGGGCCAAACTGTGTCGCTCTATACCCTTGGGCCAGTTATTTTTCTGCCGCTTTGGTATCGGCTTATTTTATCTGCGCAAATGGCCTTTACCTTTTACCCAATAGATGCGGTTAACCCACCAGCCGCGCCATTGCGGTATGCAGACTGGCGGCCTGTTCTAGCTGCTGCTGACTGGCTGCAATGATTTCACGGGTCTCTGCAACTGTTGCACTGACGCTATCCGATATCTGTGTGGCATTATCTGAAATCGACTGACAACCCTGCGCCTGCTCGTCAGTAGCGGCAACCACCTGATAATTGATATCTCGAATCGTACTCAATTCGGTTTCAATCTGCTGAAAAGTTTCAACAATTTGACGAACCTGATCCACCGCATGGCCCGCCTGTTTTTCACTGGCAGAGACCACTTCATTGGCCTGCGCAGCTTCTTTCTGAAAGCCATCCAGCATGGTTTCTATTTCATTAGCAGACTCACCGGTACGATGCGCTAATGAGCGAACTTCGTCGGCAACCACTGCAAAACCTCGGCCATGCTCACCGGCACGGGCTGCCTCAATCGCCGCATTCAGTGCCAACAAATTGGTCTGCTCTGAAACATCCTTTATAACCTCTAAAACGCTATTTATTTCAGAGCTATTACGGTGTAGTTCATTAATAATCTGGCTAATGCGGTTAACCTCAGAAGAGAGCTTTTCAATCGATTTTACTGCCTCCTGCATGCGAGCCATTCCACTAGCGGCCGAATCAAACGCCACATCTGCCGCATCCGCTGCACTCTTCACCGTTGTCGCCTCATCGGCCACGCTTGCACTCGTCTGTTCAACCGCCTGCCCCAACTGATTGGTCTGTTCAAGCTGGAACTGAATGCTCTGTTCGGTACTCAATGCGGCGGTTGATATCTGCGCAGCAACCGCTGAAACCGCCTCAGCATCACCGCTAATTTCATTAACCAGACGACCGAGTTCATCAAGCATAAGGTTAAATTCGATGGCAACCTGACCAATATCATCCGTAGAATATTGAGTCGCTCGAAGTTGAAGATTGCCCTGTTCGGCCACCGCTCGCATTACCTGCTGGATTTCGGTTACCTGCTGATTAACCGCCGACAACAAACGCCAGGTCACAGCTGCTGCAGACACCATTAACAAAATGGCTACTGAGCTGCTGAGCCAGCTATTCGCTGACAGTTCTAAAATCAACACTGCAACCAGCAGTAAACTCCCGAGCAGCGACAATTTTTGCGCCAGTTTCAGGTTGTTTAATTTTTGCATCTTATTACCCTCTCCCGATCAACCCTATGGCGATGCTTGTAAAGTGAGCAGCCACGGTATTTATAATCATTTTTTTAAAATAACGATTATTGATTCGCTGATCCGAGGTAACAAATCACCTCTTAAGTCACATCCATTGCAACCTATCCAACCCGCCTAATAATCGTAGGCAGTGCTTGCAGCTCCAGACCAAAATGCCTCCTTCATTTTTCCAACCGAGTTAACCCATTCGCTACTTATTCATCCACAGCAAATCAATCAACCTAGGGTCTGAGTCCTTTCTTAGCGACCGGTTAATTGAAACCTTTAAGGAGCCTCCCGCAAACTCTAGACTTGCGGAAAATCAGCCATCTGGCTGCTCTGCTTTTTCTTTAAGCCACTTCACACTATAAATACCCCTGGCCTGTAATGCGGGTTTGCCTTCCCTAACAAGCGTCATAG
>JAESTY010000306.1 GCA_016763355.1 Immundisolibacteraceae bacterium | reverse complement strand
TACGGGCTAACCAAAGCAAAACCTGGCAGCGAAGCCGCCAAAATGTATCCGGCCTGGACAGGGCGTCAGCAAATGCTCGACACCATCGATTCCGACCCCGATTTCGATCTCGATCAACTTATCGGTAAAAAGTGATCATCTACCGGCATTGGCGCCAGCACTAAAACTCAACCTGGTTTTAATGATCAACAGGGTGGCAATCGAATACCTATACAGCTACAGCTTTGTGGATTAAATGGTCGGATGCCAGCTAGTCGAGCGACGGCAGCAGTTCCTACCCGCAGCTTTGGCATCATAAAGCGCGGTATCTGCCTGTTTAACCAGGTTAATTTCGTTGAGTTCCAACCCTTTTAAAGTACCAATTCCGACACTAATTGTGATCATCTTAGCGACGGTGGAAAATTCGTGCTGAATGGCTAGAGCTTTCACACCAATCCGCACTCTCTCAGCCATCTCCAGCGCAGTTTCGCCATCGGTATTGGGCAACAACACCACAAATTCCTCACCACCGTACCTGGCGGCCAGGTCTGTTTTTCGCGGTAACGACTGGCGAATGGCACCAGCGATAGTCCGCAACGCTATATCACCAAAATCATGACCATAATGGTCGTTGTAAGCCTTAAAGAAATCCACGTCGATCATCAGCATAGAAAGATATTGATCGGTACGCTGGCCGGTGCTGATATTTTCCAGCAGCCGGCGCTCGTACACCAACCGGTTAGCAAGCTGGGTCAGATGATCGGTCTCACTGATGATACGCAGGCGGTTATTAACATCTTCCAGTTCCCGGGTACGCTCTGAAATCAACGATTCAAGGCTTCTATTAATGTCAACAATCTCAGCTTCAATTTTTTTACGCCGATCAATGACAATACCTTCTCCCACCACATAGATCACCTCGCCCTGGTCATCAAAAACAGGGTGAAAATTCATTTCACACCAGACGAAAATTTCTCCCATACAAACCAGGATTTCATCACTGGTTTCCTCACCAGCAAGCGAATTTTGAAAACTGCTATGAATGAGATTTTCTGCCCTTTGATCATAGGTGAACCAGTCACATAACCAGAATTCTTTATTAAGTACCGACTCTATTTTGATGCCAGCTGCCACTAATGGCGCCCGGTTTACAAACACCAGGCGGCCCTCTAAATCAATAATCCCAAAAAACGCGCGCAGGTGATCCACAAACTCGGTTAGGTCATAACTATTCCTGTTGTAATCAACAGACATTAACCATCAGCCCTGAATAACTGAACTCTCATTAGAGACCGTAAATCAAATAAATACCCACTAGCGTGGGGGCGCAGAGAAATTCTACAAAATAAAAGCATCTAACTTTCGTATCGCTGGCAGCAATTTCTACCAGCGTCTTTAGCCCGGTATAGTGCTTGATCAGCATGGCTAAGCAGGTCGTGCTCATTAAGCGCCTCACCGATAAGGGTCGCCACGCCAATACTCACCGTAACCGTTCCGCACACCACTGAGTATTCATGCATGATCGCCAGCGCTTTAACACCGATTCTGATCCGGTTGGCAACTTCTAAAGCCTCTTTACCCTCAGTTGCGGGTAATAAAACAACAAATTCCTCGCCCCCAAAGCGGGCTGACAAATCCGTAGTTCGGGGTAATGATCGAGCGATTTGTTCGGCAACTGACCGTAATGCAACATCACCACGATCATGGCCATAGTGATCGTTGTATTGCTTAAACTGGTCGATATCAATCATCAATAACGACAAACATTGCTGGGTACGTTTTCCGGTGGCAATGTTCTCTTCCAGGCGACGTTCATAGGCCTGCCGGTTCGCCAGCTGGGTAAGGTGGTCGGTTTCCCCTAACACCCTTAACGCAGTGTTGGCAGCCTCAAGTTCCGCGGTTCTCTGAGCAACTCTTAGCTCAAGCTGTTTATTAAGCGCAACCAGCTCTTGCTCAACTTTTCTGCGGCGATCAATTACCAGCCCCTCGGCGACTACGTAACGAACAGCGCCACTATCATCCAATATTGGATGCACAATCATCTCTATCCAAAACGATTGGCCACCTAATAAAACCAGAATCTCATCAACAACGGTTTCACCTTCAAGTGCACCGTTAAAAGCATCCCGGATCGTATCTGCGCCCTCCTGGTGTTGCTCAAACCAGGGGCCTTCCCAAAACACCTGATTGATAACCGAGTCCCGATCAACGCCTGAGTTTTCCAACGGTGCACGATTGGCAAAGATGAGTTTGCCGTCGAGGTCAATAATGCCAATGAAAACAGTGAGCTCATCGGTCATATTGCTAAGCTGATAGGAGAACTGATTGGCCAACAGGTTAATTCCAGAAATAGAAGCCGTATTTTTCAATAAAATCAGTAGGTTATCGGCATTTATCGTTAGGGCTTTAACATTAGCCAGTTCTTAACTAGAACGCATCAAAATTCACAAAAAGACCAACAACTAGCACTGCTGATGCTGTTTTTATCGCAATATCGAAGATCGTCCGGGCTAGCGGTAACCGCTAAAAACGCGACATTGCCGCCCCATTGCAGGGCTCTAGCTTCCGGCTCAGGCTTTAATAAACCAGGGCAGGAAATATGCAGAGCGTTGCATCACTCATAGTCATCCCGTTGAACCTTTTTTAACACTTCATCGGTATGCTCACCTAGTAACGGCGGTGGCCTCGAGATGAACCCGGGAGTCGCTGAAAACTTCACCGGAATTCCTGAAAGTTGGATCGCACCCAGAGTCGGGTGTTGCGCCGCCACCACCAGCCCTTTGTGATGGCTTTCCGGATCGTTGAATAATTCAGCGGTCGAGCGCACCCTGGCGGCAATGGTATCCGCAGCGATCAACCAGTCCATCAATTGCTCGCTGTCATGACTGAGAAAAATGCCACTCAAAATAGTATTCAGTTCATCACCATTAGCCAGGCGGTCATCTTTGCTGACAAACCGTGCATCATCGGCTAACTCTTCGCGTTGCAACGCCCGACAGAAATTGCGAAAAAACTTGTCGTTGTAAGCTGCAATCTGAATGACTCGACCATCCCGGCATTTAAAGGCCTGAAACGGCTGGTAAAAAAAGCTACCGTTACCGACTCGCTCCTGAACGTAATCACACACGGTGTACTGACCGTTGTGTACTGGCATCACGTGCACCAAACCCGCTTCCAGGGATACGCTGACATGCTGACCCACTCCCTGGGTCTGGCGCACCCAGAGCGCGACCATGGCGGCATAAGCCACCAGATTAGCCGCGGTGGCATCGGCGATAGCAATGCCAACCTTTAGCGGGTCACCACCGGCTTCACCATTAATATTCATCAATCCGCTACTGGCCTGCGCTGATGGATCGATACCGGGTCGCCCGGCATCCGCCCCGGTTTCGCCGTAAGTGCTCACTGAAATGGCAATAATGTCCGGCTTAATTTTTACTAGATCGGGGTAATCAACGCCGAGTTTTTTGCGTGCGCTGGGCCGATAGTTATCGATCACCATGTCGGCACTGGCAATCAGGCCACGCAGCTGCTGCTTACCGTCCTCACTGCGCAGATCAAGCACAATGTCGCGCTTACTGCGGTCGTTGCCGATAAACAGCCCGCTCTGACCATCCTTGCCGACACCCATGCTGCGGCCTTCTTCACCCTGAGGTGGCTCAACCTTGATCACATCCGCGCCCATATCACCGAGCATGGATGCACCCCAGGGCACCGCCACCATGCTGCCAAGTTCAATAATACGAATACCACTGAGTGCAGGTTTGAGCTCGCTCATGATCGACTACCAGTATTTTCGATTTAACAGCCCGGAATCACGGGCCTGCTGATGAAGCTGATCGCGCTCATCCGGATGGGCCAACCCAATCAGGGCCTGAGCACGCTGGGCGACACTTTTGCCTTTTAAGTTGCTGATGCCATATTCGCTGACCACGTACATCACATCGGTACGCGGGGTGGTGACCACCGTGCCTGGATCAACCCCGGCCACAATCCGTGATTTGGCCACGTCACCACGCACGAATTGAGAAGAGAGACACATGAATGACTTGCCACCGGGTGACATGACCGCACCTCGCACAAACTGCAACTGACCACCGGTACCCGTGCGCTGGGCATGACCGGCACTCTCACTGCAAACCTGACCGCTAAGATCAATCTGCATGGCGTTGTTGATCGACACCACATTGGCATTGCGGGCAATATTTTCAGGCAGATTGGTTTCGTTCACCGGCAGGCTGATGCACTGCTCGTTCTGATCGATAAAGTCATAACAACGAGCGCTACCGAGCGCAAAGCTGTAAGCAATTTTGCCCCGATAGCTGCTCTTTTTAACACCACTTAATTTGCCCCGCTCGGCCAGGTCGACCATGCCATCAACAAACATCTCTGTGTGTACGCCCAGGTCTTTGATTGATGAGTCAGCCAGGGCTCCGCAGACCGCATTGGGCATACCGCCAATACCGATTTGCAGGCAGGCACCATCGTCAACTTCTCGCAAAATATAGTCGGCGACCTGGCGATCAATATCGGTTATCGCCCCACCAGGTAGTTCAACTGGCGGTTTGTTATTGCCCTCAATAATCGCATCAATTTCGCTGATATGAACCGCATTTTCGATACCGTAACAGTAAGGCAGGCTGCTACTGGTCTCCACCACCACCCGCTTGGCAATTTCACAGGCAACCTTGACCATGGCGTTGCTGGCGCCAAAATTAAAAAAGCCATGGCGATCCATGGGAGTGGCTTTGATCACCAGCAGATCAATCTCTAGATAATCCCGATAAATCTGCGGCGACTCGCCAAAGTTAAACGGAATATAGCTAACCAGGTTTTCATCAAACTGACGCCGATCCCAGGTGCCAAAATGCCAGTTGTCGTAACTAAAATGTTTCTGCTCTGGATCTACCAGTACTACTTGACGCGG
>JAESTY010000305.1 GCA_016763355.1 Immundisolibacteraceae bacterium | reverse complement strand
CCAACGCGCTCTGTGATGACAACCGAGCCTGACGAAGCGCTATCACCGAACTAAGCGACGCACCGATATTCCAGTAGGCATCACGAGTCTGTCTAACCAGCTGACGCTGAACAACTTCCAGCAAGTCTTTAGCCTGAGCATGGCGATAGCCAGCTTCTCGGGTTTGCGAATTGACCAAACCACCAGCAAAAATCGGTAATTTCACTTCTATCGATAACATCGTATCTTCAGAAGTGGTCTTGCCATTACTGAAACGACCCGAATTTGCTGAGTTATAGGTGTGAGTTCCGACCAGGTCAACCGTTGGGAAATGCCCAGCCCGAATACGCCGAGAATCCTGCAATGCAGCCTTAACACCATACACCTGCGCCTGAACCCGGGCGTTTTGCTCCATTGCCGTATAAACCCAAACATCAATATTAGAAGGCTCAGGGGTCGCTAATGGGGATTCATCTCTGAGCGTCGCCAGATGCTGATAATAGATAAAGGTAATTTCCCTCAATGCCTCACGAGATCGAGTAGCCAGGTTATCAGCTAGAATCTGAGCGGCTACGGCCTGATCAAATCGGGCCTGAGCTTCGTGGATATCGGTAATCGCAATCAAGCCGACTTCAAAACGCTGGCGCGCCTGTTCCAGTTGACGCTCTATTGCGGTTTTTTCTGCTTCGGCAAACGCAAGGTCATCATCGGCAGCCAACACTGCAAAATACCGATCTGCAGTTCGAATAATAAGCTCCTGATCAGCAGCGGTATAGTTTAATAGCGCCTGATTCACTAGAGCTTTAACTTGCTTAACACCCACAAACAGCGTGTGGTTATAGACTGGCTGACGCAGTGTCAACGTATAGTCATGACTGTTAAACGACTTACGCAATTGAAGCCCTAAACCCGTACTGAATCCAGTAGGCGAACTACGCGTTTCATTCCTGGTGGTGTGGGCCTTAAGATCAATTTTCGGCAATAGCACCGCACGTGCCTGTTTAGGCAATTCTTGAGTCGCTAACAAATTTTTCTGCTCTGCCTTCAGAGTTGGATCGTTCTGCAGCGCTTGCTGATAGATCGACACCAGGTCATCCCCAGCGCTAACCGCGCTGCTTGCCAACATCACCGAAACCACTATCGTTTTCTTTATGATATTCATGCTTTTATTTAACCCTTCATCCACTGAAATTTGATGGCCACATCAGATCGACCTCAAATAGATCAGTAGAGCGCGATACTCTGATCTACGGTTCGCGCCCAACTGTCCATCCCCCCATCCAGATTCGTCACCTTATCAAATCCGTTTTGCAACAAAAACTCAGCCACTTGCAGACTTCTCGCACCATGGTGGCAAATACAAATTAACTGTTTTTCTGTAGAAAGTTCTTTCATTCGCGCAGGGATCTGCTGCATCGGAATAGTGACTACCTCGGGTAGTTTACAAATATCCAGTTCCCAGCCATCCCGCACATCGACCAGTTGATAATCTGCACCCTGATCCCCAGCTAACTGCTCTGACAATTGCATTGCCGTAATTGACTGTACCAAGCTAATTCGTCCTTAAATCAAAATAACAGGCAGTCATCATCCACCTTTAAGATGTATTACTAAAATTCAAAACAAACGTCTGGTGCACCGTGCGCTAAATAAGGCACTTCGGTCTCAAATAATTCTTCTCTAACGATGCCGCCATCCTGTTTAACCATTTTGACACAGACATTGGGCAGCTGCTTACCCAACATGCAGACCAGGCGCCCACCTACTGCCAACTGGTCCAGAAAACTCTCCGGTAAATCTGCTAACGCACCATTAACCAAAATCAGATCGTAAGGGGCATGTTTTACCCAGCCCTTACTTGCATCACCAATTTCTATTCTGACGTTATCAAGACTCTCAGCTCGCAGCCTCTCACGAGCAAGCTCAGCAATCCCCTCATCAGTTTCTATAGATGTTACATACTCAGTACTCGAGGCCAATAACGCAGTCAGGTAGCCACTACCAGTGCCCACTTCAAGCACGCGATCGTGGGACTGGGGATTCAACGCATGAAATAGCCGTGCCTCAAGCTTGGGCGGTAAAGTTACCCGCTGACCCGACAACGGAAGCGCAGTATCCGCATAGGCCAGCTTTTCGAAGCCCGCGCCAACAAAACGCTCTCGCGGAATCCTTCTTAATAGTTCAAGAATATGCTCATCGAGCACACCCCACGACCGAACCTGATTCAAAATCATGTTATCGCGGGCCAGGTCGAGAGTCGACTGAGTCATAGGTCGGAGAGCTCTTTATTAAAGAATTTTAAAAGGAATAACGGGTTGATTTCAGGCAACTATTATTACCAGTCCGCCTAATGTGGTAACAGCGGCCATTCTAAAAACCCCTGCACTAATTAAGCCGAACATATTAGCACGTTTACGCTAAGCTCCAGAGCTGCGATACCCCTATTCCTATTAACATTCATTGCCTAGTTTTCAACCAGGTTTTAACGTTTGTTCAATTGCGACTCAGCGACAATTGCAACGTTGACAACATACCCTATGCAGCCCAATATGCGCGGTCAAAAGCTAACATAAATTTAAAGAATTTCGCCTTAGCCGCACTAGCCATGGGCCCACTTCTAAAGTGGCCATTTAATAACACATCAAAAACCAAACCCGTGATCACGCGCGCTCATCACTAGCTTCTAATTTCCTTCCAGGGACACCCAGACCTATGAACGCTAACGACAAATTATTTAGCAACCGCGAAGCGTCTTTCAATTCCGAGTCTATAAAACCGTTTCCAGCATCACGGAAAATATACGTCACCGGTAGCCGTGACGACATCCGGGTGCCGATGCGCGAGATCAGCGTGGAATCGACCCATACCCGCGATGGAGTCGAGGAGCCTAATCAAGCCATTACGGTTTACGACACATCTGGCCCTTATAGTGATCCAGACCAAAAGCTTGATGTTCGTCAGGGACTGCCTCCACTAAGAAAAGCCTGGATTGATGATCGCGGACATACCGAAACCTTAAGTTGCGTCTCTTCCGATTTCGGCCTGGAACGTCAACTTGATCCACAGACAGCCCATCTCAGATTTGAATTCACCAGCCAGCCACGGCGCGCTCTAACCGGTAAAAACGTCACCCAAATGCACTACGCTCGCCAGGGCATCATCACGCCAGAGATGGAATTTATTGCCATCCGCGAGAACCAGCGCCGAGAACTGATTACCGATCCAGTATTAACCCAACAACACCCCGGCGAGAGCTTTGGCGCCGATACTCCCGCAAAAATAACCGCTGAATTCGTGCGTAGCGAGGTAGCCCGAGGCCGCGCTGTTATTCCTGCCAACATTAATCATCCAGAACTCGAACCGATGATCATTGGCCGTAATTTTCTGGTCAAAATAAACGGCAACATTGGCAATTCTGCAGTTAGCTCTTCGATTTCAGAAGAGGTAGACAAAATGGTCTGGGGCACCCGTTGGGGCGCTGACACCATCATGGACTTATCAACCGGAAAACATATCCATGAGACTCGGGAATGGATTCTGCGCAATAGCCCAGTTCCTATCGGCACCGTACCCATCTATCAGGCATTAGAAAAAGTCGATGGCAAAGCCGAAGACCTGACCTGGGAAATATTTCGCGACACCTTAATTGAGCAGGCCGAACAGGGTGTTGATTATTTCACCATTCACGCAGGTGTTTTGCTTCGTTATGTCCCGATGACTGCCAAACGAGTAACTGGCATTGTCTCTCGCGGCGGATCAATCATGGCTAAGTGGTGTCTAGCCCACCATGAAGAAAACTTTCTTTACACCCATTTCGCTGATATTTGCGAAATCATGCGCGCCTACGATGTCACCTTTTCTCTGGGCGACGGACTGCGGCCCGGATGCGCCGCAGATGCAAATGACGAAGCCCAGTTAGGCGAATTAAAAACACTTGGCGAGCTGACTCAAATAGCCTGGCAACACGACGTCCAAACCTTTATTGAAGGCCCCGGCCATGTGCCGATGCAGTTAATCAAAGAAAACATGGAGCTTCAATTAGAATATTGTGATGAAGCTCCCTTCTATACGCTCGGCCCGCTAGTCACGGATATTGCACCCGGTTATGACCACATCACCTCAGCTATCGGTGCCGCACAGATCGGCTGGTATGGCACCGCCATGCTCTGCTACGTCACGCCTAAAGAACATCTCGGCCTTCCAGATCGAGAAGATGTCCGTGAAGGCATCATTGCCTACAAGATCGCCGCTCATGCTGCTGATTTAGCCAAAGGCCACCCCGGCGCCCAAATCCGGGATAACGCCCTATCAAAAGCTCGCTTTGAATTTCGCTGGCATGACCAGTTTAATCTCGGTCTTGATCCCGAAAGAGCTATCGAATATCACGATGCTACCCTGCCAAAAGAATCTGCCAAGGTCGCTCATTTTTGCTCGATGTGCGGGCCCAAGTTTTGCTCAATGAAAATTAGCCAGGAAGTTCGAGATTACGCCGCCAAAGAGGGCTTCGATAATTTACAAACTGCGGTTAATAAGGGGCTCACCGAGAAATCAATCGAATTTCACAAAGCCGGTAAAAAGGTCTATCAAACACTTTAACGCCGACTTTTAAACAGTAAGCAACGGGGCCCGGATGGTAGGGGGTAACCCATTGAAATAAATGCCTTTTATTAATTTACTCTCTGCCAAAATCCAGACATATTTATTGGCCAAAGGCTCATTTCCGGCTTAAAGAGCCTTGAGCATTCTGAGCAGCCAGCGCTTT